>CAZRKV010000165.1:0-6440 GCA_964600305.1 uncultured Nocardioides sp.
GAGCAGCAGGGCGAGGCCCCCGCCGATCCCGAGGGTGACCGTGGGCATCAGGAAGAACGCGTCCCCCCACCCGTTGAAGACGAACAGGCTCCACACCAGGCCGGCGACGTGTCCGGCGGCCAGCGCCGCCAGCACCCGGTCCGCCGTACCGCCGTCGGACCCGGGGCGCCTCCTCAGCCGTTGCGTGGCGCGGACGCCGAGCGCGAGGAACGCCGCCGCCCCCACCAGGAGCAGCCCCGTGGTCCAGCCGAATCCGTCCACCAGGCCCTGCCACGCGGGCAGCGGGTGCAGCAGGAACGAGGTCTGGGTGGTGTGCTGCGCGTTGGCGCGGACGAACCCGTCGAGGAAGACCGGCAGCTCCCCGGCGGCCGCGTAGACCAGCACCGTGACCCCGAGCGGGACCAGGCCACCGACGGCCACGCGCACGAGCCCGACCAGGCGTCGCCCGGGGTCGAGGAGCAGCACCCCCGCGGCCGCCGCCCCCAGGCCCAGCACGAGCACCGGCTGCCAGGTCAGCGTGGCCAGGGAGACCAGCACCCCCGCCGTCGCCCAGCGGCGGTGGGTGACGGCCAGGAGTGCCAGGTAGGTGAAGAGCACCATCGGCGTCTTCTCCCGCGGGCCGTGGGTCGCGTACTCGATGAAGCCGTGCAGCACCAGCAGGGTCGTGGCCGAGAGCAGGCCGGCGGCGCGGCTGTCGAAGACCCGCCGGCCCAGCAGGTACGCCGCCACCAGGCACCCCAGCGCGAACCCCAGGAAGAGCACCCGCATCGCCACCACGTCGTCGAAGCCCGTGGGGTCCCCGGGGCGCAGGTCCCCGAGCAGGACGCCCACCCCGGGCAGCACGTGGGCGAGCGGGCCGGCCCGGTTCATCACCCCGAGGTAGGGGAGCACCCCGTCGGCGAACTGCTGCCCGGCATAGGCGTACAGACCCAGGTCGCGGGTGAGGTAGCCGTCGAAGCCCTGGGGGAGGTAGACGACCAGGCCCGCCACGGCGACCAGGGGGATGAGCGGGTCGATCCGCCGGTTCACGGCTCCGCCCGATCGAGGAGGTCCACCACCACGGGCGCGTGGTCGGAGGCTCCCTTGCCCCGGCCGTCGGCACCGCCGCGCTCCGCGCGATCCACGAACGCTGCCGAGACCCGGTCGGCGAACGACGGCGACCCCAGCACCAGGTCGATGCGCATCCCCCGGTTGCGCTCGAATCGCTGCCGGAAGTAGTCCCAGTAGCTGAAGGCGTCGGGGCCGGAGACGAACCGCGGCACCACGTCGACGTACCCGTCGTCAACCAGGCCCTGGACGGCGGCGCGCTCCGGCGGTGTCACGTGGGTGGAGGTCGCGAAGCGGCTGATGTCGAAGACGTCCTCGTCGGCGGGTGCGACGTTGAAGTCGCCCATCAGGGCCGTGTCCCCGTCCACCCACTCCTGCGCCCGGGCCCGCAGGGCGGCCAGCCAGTCCAGCTTGTAGTGGTAGTGCGGATGACCGGGCTTGCGTCCGTTGGGCACGTACAGCGACCAGACCCGGACGCCACCGCAGACGGCGCCGATGGCCCGGGACTCCACCGTGCCGGCATCGCCGTACCCGGGCAGCTCGGGGAAGCCGACCTGCACGTCGTCGAGCCCCACGCGGGAGGCGATGGCGACACCGTTCCACTGGTCGACCCCGGCGACGCACACGTCGTACCCCATCGCCTGCAGGCCCAACAGGGGCAGCTGGTCCTCGCGCGCCTTGGTCTCCTGGAGGGCGAGCACGTCCACGTCGTGCCGCTCGAGGAAGGCCTCGACCCGGTCGATGCGGGCGCGCAGCGAGTTGACGTTCCAGGTGGCCAGCCGCACCTCAGGCCTCCTGCGTGGCCGGGAGGAGGAACTCGGTGAGCATGCCCGGGGTCGCCGCGTCGGCCACCGCGACGGCGGTCCGGTGGTCCAGGTCGCGGACCACGACCCGCTCGCCGCCGGCGGCGGTGGTGGCGGTGAGCGTCGCGAGCCCGGCCCGCCGTTGGAAGATGTTCTGGGTGAGCACCCACCCGATGATGCCCTCACGCTCGAGCGCCGTGCGATGGCGCGCCAGTGCGCCGGTGCCGGAGACGAGGTGGTCGTCGGTCAGTGCGTGGCCCAGGTGGTGGTACTCGGCCTCGGCGACAGCGGCGCCCAGCCCCACGAGGACGAGGGCCGCCAGGACCGGCACCCACGTCGGCCACGAGAGCAGCACGGCGGCTCCCACGGCCACCGCGGTGCCCGGCACGGTCGCCCACTGGTTGCGCACGTGGCACCGGCGGCGGGCGGCCGGGCCGTGCCGGGCGAGCACGACGTCGACCGGGTCCCTGCTGCCGAGGAGCGCGGCGACGACCTCCCGGGCGACCGGCACCGGAGCGGGCGGGAGCACCTTCGCGACGCCCTTGGCCACGCCGGTGGCCAGCGAGGCCACCTCCGCGCCTCCGACCCATCGCAGCAGCACCGGTTCCTCGAGCCGGGCCCCGCGGATGCGCGCCTCCTCGATCGTGACCGAACGCGTGGTGAACAGGCCCGCGGTGAGCCGCAGGTTGCCCTGGTCCCGGAAGAGCCGGTACCCGAACCACTGCACGACGTAGCCCGCGACGGAGATCACCAGCCATCCCACCAGGCAGGCGAGGGCCAGCGTGATGACGAGCAGGACCAGGGCCTGACCGGTGATCCAGTCCCACGCGTCGCGGGCCGCGGCGGAGTCCACGTCGACCTCGCCGTACACCTGGCCGAGCACGCCCAGGGCGCCGGCGACGACGACGAGGCGGGCGAGGCTGAACGGGGCGAACCGCACCCACGACCAGTCCAGGGTTGCGAGGGTCGCGGAGCGGTCGTGCCCGGGGTCCGGCGGGGGCTCCTCCCCGGTGTGGGGGTGGGGGGCCCGTGCCACGGATCGTGCCGCCCGGCTCCGTTCGAGCAGGTAGTGGCGCAGCTGCTCGGCGGCCGTGGTCGACAGCGAGTCCAGCTCGATCCGGGTGTCGTCGACCCCGGTCCCGACCTCCACCTTGGACAACCCGAGCACCCGGTGCAGCAGGGGTGCCTGGAGATCCACGCTGCGCACCCGGTCCAGGGGAGCGGTGAGGCGGGTCCGGTTGAGGAGGCCGCGGCGCACCTCCAGCTGGGTGTCACTGACGCGGTAGAAGGTGGTGAACCAGGGGATGAAGCCCAGCAGGACGACGCCGACGACGACCACGGGCAGCGCGAGCAGGATCCAGAGCGGGTCCTGGCTGCCGAGCCCGAACAGGCCCAGGATGATCGGGAAGGCCATCTGCCGGGCGGCGGTGACCGGGCCGATGGCCAGCATCTTCGGGTCGAGCCGTTCCCAGCGCTCCGGGGCCGGTGCCGGCACCGGAGGGGTCACGTGGCGTCTCCCTCCGTGGTCCCGGTGATCTCGGTCAGCTCCGCGACCACCCGGGCCGCGACGTCCCGGTCCAGGCAGGCGATCGTGACGGGTCCGGCTGCCGAGGCGGTCGTGACGGTGAGGGAGGCCAGCCGGAACAGCCGCATCAGGGCGCCCTGCTCGGAGTCGACGGTCTGCACGCGGGAGAGCGGAGCGATCCGCTCCTCCCGGGTGATCCACCCGGACCGCGTGTGGACCGCTGTGGGGGTCACCTCCCACCGGTGGATCCGGAAGCGGATCTCGGGCATCACCGCGGCGTGCAGCAGGGAGAGGGCCACCAGCACGACCAGCAGGGTCGTGGCCCACCACTCGCGGTGCGGCAGGACGGCGTACCCGACCCCGAGGGCGATCCACCCCACCACGGCCCCCAGCAGGGCATTGGTCCGCCAGTAGCCGCGGGCGCGCGGCGAGACGCGGTGGGCAGGCGTGCGGAGCGCTGCCGGGGCCGGGTCGGCAGGGGACGTCATGGGGTCGAGCGTGGCACACCGACGTGGTGGGGTGGGGTCATGGGCCGAGAGCCGCGCGGCCGCGTGCGTCCACCCGGCGAGGGCGGTGGACTGGCCGAGGTGGTCGTCGAGTCCGCACTCCTGCTCGGAGCGGGCTCCACGGTGCTGTACCAGCTCGCCATGAAGGGGGTGGGGCTGGGTGTCGCCGAGCACAGCAGCACACTCGACCGGCCCACGGACCGGCTGCGGACCACGCTCTCCTACGTCTACGTGATGGCCCTCGGTACTCCCGAGGAGGCCCGGGTGGTGGCACGCATGGTCGACCGGGCGCACGCGCCGGTCCGATCGCCGGGGAGGTACTCGGCGTACGACCCCGAGCTGCAGCTGTGGGTCGCCGCCACCCTGGCGCGCAACGGCGAGTGGATCCACGAGCGGACCTTCGGCCCGATGGGCGACGCGGCGCGGGAACGCCTCTACCGCGACTCCTGGATCTTCGGGACCGCCCTGCAGGTCACGCCGGAGATGTGGCCGGCGACGCGTGCGGACTTCGAGGAGTACTGGCAGGAGTCGCTCCAGCGCCTGCAACCTGACCCGGCGGTGCAGCGCTACGCCGGGCAGCTGCTCTCCACGGCCCGGGCCCCGCTCCACCTCAAGCCCGTCGTGCCACTGCAGAGCCTGCTGGCCCGGGGCAACCTCGACCCGCACACCCGCGAGGTGCTCGCCCTGCCCTGGTCGCGCCGGGACCAGCGGCGGTACGTCGCCTTCTGGGCGGTGTTCGTGCCGTCTACCGACGCATCCCCCGCCGCCTCCGCGAGCTCCCCGCCCGGCTGGTGCTCTGGGACCTGCGACGCCGGGTGCGGTCCGGGGCCCGGGTGATCTGACGAAGCGTTCCGGATTCCGGTCCCGCCCGTGCGACGCCGTACACTCGCCGCCCGTGGCTCTCACCATCGGCATCGTCGGCCTGCCCAATGCGGGCAAGTCCACGCTCTTCAACGCCCTGACCAAGAACGACGTGCTCGCGGCGAACTATCCCTTCGCCACCATCGAGCCCAACGTCGGTGTCGTCGGCGTGCCCGACGACCGCCTGCCCCGGCTCGCGGAGCTCTTCGGCAGCGCCAAGGTGCTCCCGGCCACGGTCGAGTTCGTCGACATCGCCGGCATCGTGGCCGGGGCGTCACAGGGGGAGGGGTTGGGCAACAAGTTCCTCGCCCACATCCGGGAGTCAGCCGCGATCTGCCAGGTCACCCGGGTCTTCCGGGACGAGGACGTCACCCACGTCGACGGCGAGGTGAACCCCGCCTCCGATGTCTCCGTCATCACGACCGAGCTGGTGCTGGCGGACCTGCAGACGGTCGAGAAGGCGATCCCGCGCCTGGAGAAGGAGGCGAGGGGCAAGAAGGAGGTGCGCCCCGTCCTCGAGGCGGCGACGACCTGCCAGGCGGCCCTCGCCGAGGGGACCCCGATCACGACGTTGCTCCACCGCGGTGAGGTGGATCCGGCCCACGTCCGCGAGCTGCAGCTGCTGACGGCCAAGCCGTTCCTCTACGTCTTCAACTGTGACGCCGACGAGCTCGCCGACGAGGAGCTCAAGCAGCGGATGCGCGACCTCGTCGCGCCGTCGGAGGCGATCTTCCTGGACGCGAAGTTCGAGGCCGAGCTCGTGGAGCTCGACGACGACGCGGAGGCTCGCGAGATGCTCGCGGAGATGGGTGTCGACGAGCCCGGGCTGGACCAGCTCGCCAGGGTCGGTTTCGACACCCTCGGACTGCAGACCTTCCTCACCGCCGGTCCCAAGGAGACCCGCGCCTGGACGATCCCGAAGGGGGCGACGGCCCCCGAGGCCGCGGGCGTCATCCACACCGACTTCCAGCGGGGCTTCATCAAGGCCGAGGTGATCGACTTCGACGAGCTGATGGCGGCCGGGTCGATGCTCAAGGCCCGGGAGGCCGGGAAGGTCCGGATGGAGGGCAAGGACTACGTGATGTCACCGGGGGACGTCGTGGAGTTCCGCTTCAACGTCTGAATCGGCGCGTTTGCGCAGGTCAGAGGAGGTGTGACCCCTCCCAGTCCGCACAGAGTCCGCAAGAGATTTCGCGTGATGGGCTAGATCGGGCCGTTCTGAGGGCCCATCTCCGGACCCCGGTGCTGCCAATTGACCCGCCCGGTGACGTGGCTCTTTGGCGGCGGTAAGACGCGCCTCGGCGAGCGCGCGGATCGCGGCTAGGTGTACCCGGACATGAGGTTGGTGGCAGGCGTGTCGGCGTGACTTGAGGAGAGCCCCCTGGAGGGGCTGTGGGTGTTCGATGTCCGCAGCACCAGGAGGCTCTCGTTTCCCACCGTAGTGCCCGCCGCACCGTCCACGGCCGCAAGCTGATCGTCCAGCGCCATCAGGAAGGTTAGAAGCGGGCCGACATCGCCGCGGCGATGGGTGTCTCCCGCAAGTGCGTCGAGACATGGATCGACCGCCACGAGGGTGAGGGAGCAGTGGGGTTGGAGACCGGCTCCTCGCATCCGCGCTCGACGCCGACCAAGACCTGTACCGAAGTCGAGCAGCGGGTGCTCGCGGCCCGTGCAGAGCACCGCGAAGGCCCTGACGTC
>CAZRKV010000166.1:0-6432 GCA_964600305.1 uncultured Nocardioides sp.
TCGGTGGGGCTCGAGGAGCGCTACTCCAGGCTGCTGCCCGAGGTCCTGATCGGCAACGGGCTCGACGAGTTCGCGCGGTTGGCGGCTCGGGCGATGACCCCCAAGGCGCCCCCCGAGCTGTCGCTGCAGCACATCCACGCCCCGCAGGTCAGCGTGCGCGAGCAGGCCCACGTGGTGATGGGCCGGCTGCGCCGCAGTGGCACGCTCACCTTCCGCGCCCTGTGCGGCGACTCCCCGGACACCATCACCACGGTCGCGCGCTTCCTGGCCCTCCTCGAGCTCTTCCGGGAGGGCGTGGTCGGCTTCGACCAGGTGGACCCGTTCGCGGAGCTGACGGTGCGCTGGACCGGGTCGGAGGAGGACGAGGTCGAGATCAGCGACGAGTTCGACGGGACACCGGAGGAGGCGGCCGGGCCGGCCGTCGGCCCAGCCCCTGACACAGCCCCTGACACAGCCCCCGACACCGCCCTCGACCCTGACAGGGACAGCGAGAACCACGAGGAGGTCCAGTGACCGAGACCGACCCCGAGACCCTGGCGGTGCCGCTGGCCGAGCTGCGGCCCGCCCTCGAGGCCGTGCTGATGGTCGCCGACCAGCCGCTGGACGCGGTCGTCCTCGCGACCGCGGTGGGCTACCCGGTCGAGCAGGTGGAACAGGCCCTGGCCGATCTCGCGGCGGAGTACACCGAGCAGGGACGGGGCTTCGAGCTGCGCAGTGTGGGCGGCGGGTGGCGGTACTACACGCGGGAGGCCTACGCCCCGGTGGTGGAGGGCTTCGTCCTCGACGGCCAGCAGGCACGCCTCACCCAGGCCGCGCTGGAGACGCTCGCCGTGGTGGCCTACCAGCAGCCGGTCTCCCGCGCCCGGGTCTCCGCGGTCCGCGGGGTGAACGTGGACGGCGTGATGCGCACGCTGCTCACCCGCGGGCTGGTCGAGGAGGCGGCGCAGGACCCGGAGAGCGGCGCCCACCTCTACCGCACCACCAACTACTTCCTCGAGCGGATCGGGATCACCTCCCTCGACGAGCTGCCCGAGCTGGCGCCGTTCCTGCCCGAGATGGACGACATGGACGAGGGCGGCACCGGGGGGCACCATGAGTGAGGTGGAGGCCCACGTCGCCGAGCAGCCCGAGGACCACCTGGTCCGCCTGCAGAAGTTCCTGGCCCGCTCCGGGGTCGGCTCCCGGCGCCGGTGCGAGGAGCTGATGCTCGACGGGCTGGTCGAGGTCGACGGGGAGGTCGTCACCAGGCTCGGCACCAAGGTCGACCCGCGCACCGCCGTCGTCCGGGTCGACGGCAGGCGGTTGCCCCCCGTCTCGCCCCACGTCTACCTGGTGCTGAACAAGCCCCGCGGGGTGGTCTCGACGATGTCCGACCCCGAGGGGCGGCGCCACCTGGGCGACCTGGTCGCCGACCGGGAGGAGCGGCTCTTCCACGTCGGACGGCTCGACACCGACACCACCGGCCTGATCCTGCTGACCAACGACGGCGACTTCGCCAACCGGATGGCCCACCCCTCCTTCGAGGTGGACAAGACCTACGTCGCCGAGGTCGACGGGGAGGTCACCCGGGCGACCCTGGAACGGCTCCGCGCGGGGATCACCCTCGAGGACGGACCCGTGCGAGCCACCGCGGCCCGTCTGGTCACCGTCGGCGAGGGCAACGCCTCCGGCCGCTCGATCGTGGAGGTGGTGCTCCACGAGGGCCGCAACCGGATCGTGCGGCGGATGCTGGACGCGGTCGGTCACCCCGTACGACGACTGACGCGCACCGCCATCGGCCCGATCGCGCTCAGCGGCCTGCGCCCCGGACAGCTCCGCGAGCTGTCCGGGGACGAGCTCGGGTCGCTGCTCGACCTCGCCGAGCTCTGATGTCCCCGGGGCCGGTGCCGTCGGTGCTGCGGCCCTACGTGTCCACGATGGTGGCCTACGACGTCCGGGGCGAACCCGGGACCCACCTGGGGCTGCCGACCACCGGCCTGACCTTCGTGATCCCCCTCGACGACCCCCTGGACGTGGCCTGGGACGACGCGCACGGGGAGCGGCGCCTCCTGCGCAGCTGCGTGTCCGGCCTGCACACCACCGCGGCCCTGATCCGGCACGGGAGCACGCAGCGCGGTGTCCAGCTCGAGCTCACGCCCGCCGGGTGCCGCGCCCTCCTCGGCCTCCCCGCCGGGGCGATCGCCACGCAGCTGCTCGACCTGGAGGAGGTCGCACCCGCCCTGGCGCCGCTCGTCGAGCAGGTGCACGACCCGGGCGCGGGGGACCCGGTCCGGCTGGTCACCGACGCCCTGGTCGCTCGGCTGGGTCGACTCCGGGCCCCGGGACCCCGGCCGGAGGTGCAGCACGCGATGGAGGCGCTGCGAGCGGGCGCCCGGGTCGATGCGGTCGCCGCCCGCACCGGCTACAGCCGGCGCCACCTCGGGGCCCTGTTCCGCGCCGAGTGCGGCGTGACGCCGGCCCAGTACCGTCGCCTGGCGCGGTTCGAGGCGTCGCGGGCCGCGGTGCTCGGGGCGGCGCGGTCCGGTCGCCTGGCGGCGGCGGCCGCCAGCAGCGGGTACGCCGACCAGGCCCACCTCACCCGCGAGTGGCGGGCCCTGGCCGGGGTCACCCCGACCGAGTGGGTGCGTCGGGAGTTCCCATTCGTCCAAGACACCGTCGCGGCGGGCCCGTGAGGCTGGAGGGGACCGACCGACGAGAGGAGATCCACCATGAGCGAGGCAGCGCACGTCGGCCTCTGGCAGACCCTGCGGCTGCAGGACCCGGAACGGATGCTGGCCTGGTTCGGTGCCGTGGGCTTCGTCGAGCACGCGGTGCACCGCGACCCGCAGTCCGGCACCGTCCAGCACCTCGAGCTGCTCTGGCCCGGGGGCGGCGGCCTCATGGCCGGCCCGGAACGGGACACGGCCGCCTGGCCGGCCCGGTCCGGCACCGCGGCCACCTACCTGGTCTGCGAGGACCCGGACGCCGTCGTCCAGGCCGCCGTCGCGGCCGGGGCCAGCGTCATCGACCCGGTGCGGGAGCAGGACTACGGGGGGCGCAGCGGCACGCTGCGCGACCCCGAGGGGAACCTGTGGTCGCTCGGGAGCTACCGCCCGGGGTGAGCACCGGCCCCCCGGCGACCGGCCGGTAGCCTGAGCCGGTGGATCCCGACCAGCCCGACGCCGTACCCGGTCCCGTCCTGGTCGTCGGTGTGGGGCTGCTGGGCACCTCCATCGGGCTGGCCCTGTCCCGGGCCGGGGTCGAGGTGTGGCTCCAGGACGTCGACGCCCGCCACCTGCGCACCGCCAGCGGCCTGGGCGCCGGCCGGGTGGCGCCGGATGCGGTGCGGCCCGCCCTCGTGGTGGTCGCGGTCCCGCCCGGCCGGGTGGGACCGGTGGTGGCGCAGGTGCTGCAGGACCACCCGGACGCGATCGTCACCGACGTGGGCAGCGTCAAGCAGGAACCGCTCAGCCACGTTCCTGAGTCCGGGCGTGGCCGGTACGTCGGTGGCCACCCGATGGCTGGCAGCGAGCGTTCGGGGCCGCTGGCGGCGTCCCCCTCGCTCTTCGACGGCCGGCCGTGGGCGATCACGCCGACGAGCGACGCCGACCCGGCGGCGGTCGCGGCCGTCTCGGCGCTGGCCACCACCTGCGGTGCGGCACCGGTCGTGATGGACCCCGCCGACCACGACCTGGCGGTGGCGCGCACCTCCCACGTGCCGCACCTGGCCGCCTCCCTGGTCGCGGCGCGGCTCGCCGAGGCGCCGGGGGAGTACGTCGCGCTGTCGGGCCAGGGCGTCCGCGACGTAACCCGCGTGGCGGCCGGTGACCCCGACCTCTACGGCCAGATCGTCTCGCTGAACGCGGAGGCGGTCCTGGACGTCCTCACCGAGGTGAGAGACGACCTCGACGCGCTGGTGCGGGCGCTCACGGAGGGGCGCGGATCGGACCTGGCCGGCGTCCTCGCCCGCGGGGTCGCCGGGACCCGCGCCATCCCCGGCAAGCACGGCGGCCTCGCCGAGCCCACCCGGACGGTCTTCGTCTCGGTCCCGGACCACCCCGGCGAGCTCGCCCGGCTGTTCGCGGACGCGGGGGACAGCGGGGTCAACATCGAGGACGTGCGGATCGACCACGACCCCGCCCGGCCGGTGGGCCTGGTCGAGCTGCTGGTGGCCGAGGACCGGGCCGAGCAGCTCCTCGGCGCGCTCGAGGCGCGGGGCTGGACGACCCACCGGTAGGCTGCCGCCCGTCCCTGCAGCGACGCGTCGTACCCGGCCTCGGGTGTGGCCCAACCCCCGGCGAGGAGTGTCCTTGAGTCCGAGCACCACCGGTGTCGTCGTCGCCATCGACGGCCCCTCCGGGTCCGGCAAGTCGAGCACCTCCCGCGGGGTCGCCGCCCGCCTGGGCCTGCGCTACCTCGACACGGGGGCGATGTACCGCGCCATGACGTGGTGGATGCTGCGCGCCGGGGTCGACGTGCACGATCCCGCGGCGGTCGCCGCGCAGGCAGGGCTGCCGGACATCATGGCGGGCACCGATCCGCTGGCCCCGACGATCTTCGTCGACGAGGTCGACGTCGCGGAGGCGATCCGCACGCCCGAGGTCAACGCGGCCGTCAGCCCGGTGAGCGCCGTCCCGGAGGTGCGGGCCCGGCTCCTGGACCTGCAGCGGGCTGCCATCGGGGCCGGCGGCATCGTGGTCGAGGGCCGCGACATCGGGTCGGTCGTCGCCCCGGACGCGGAGGTCAAGGTCTTCCTCACCGCCGATCCCGAGGCGCGCGCCCGGCGCCGCGCGGCCGAGGAGGGTGGGTCGGACGTGACCGCCACCCGCGACTCGCTGCTGGCGCGGGACCGCATCGACTCGGGTCGCGCGAGCTCGCCCCTGACCATCGTGGACGGGGCCGCCCAGATCGACACCACGGCGTACACCCTCGACGAGGTCGTCGATCAGGTGGCCGGGCTCGTGGAGGCGGTGGAGGCCCGCCGGTGAAGCAGCGCCGCGTGGCCGCCGCGCACCGGGCACCCCCGCGCAGCGACCGGGTCCCGCACCCGCCCCGGGTGCTGCTGCACCCGCTCCGGCCCGCGGCCCGGTGGCTGGTCCGCCGCCGGTACGACGTGCGCCTGCACGGGGCCGAGCGGGTCCCGGACACCGGGCCCGTGGTGTTCGCGGCGAACCACATCGGCGTCGCCGACGGGCCGCTGCTGGCCATGTTCTCGCCCCGCCCCGTCCACTCCCTCACCAAGGTCGAGATGTTCCGTGGGGGGACGGGGACCTTCCTGTGGTGGTCCGGCCAGATCCCGCTGGAGCGCTTCGCCGTCGACCCGGCCGCGGTGCGGATGTGCCTGCGCGTGCTGCGCCAGGACGGAGCCGTGGGGATCTTCCCGGAGGGCAGCCGGGGACCCGGGGACTTCGACCGCTTCCACCGCGGTGCCGCCTACTTCGCGCTGGTGTCGGGCGCCCCCGTCGTCCCCGTGACCTTCCTGGGCACCCGTGCCCCGGGGGCGGGCAGCAACGCCCTGCCGCCGCGCGACGCCCCGGTCGACCTCGTGTACGGCGACCCGTACCCCGTCGCCCCGGTCGCGTGGCCCCGGACCCGGGAACAAGTCGAGCAGGTCTCGCTGTTGCTCCGGGAGCACGTGCGCGACCAGCTGTCCGAGGCCCTGGCCCGCACCGGCCGACAGCTGCCCGGCCCCCTGCCTGCCGGGCAGCTCGACCCCGATCCCCCCACCGATGTCCGAGGAGCACCATGACCGAGTACGACGCAGCGCCGGCCACCGAGGCCGGGACGGGCCCGGTGCCCGTGCTCGCGGTCGTGGGCCGGCCCAACGTCGGCAAGTCCACCCTGGTCAACCGGATCCTCGGCCGCCGCGAGGCGGTCGTCGAGCACGTGCCGGGGGTGACCCGCGACCGGGTCTCCTACGACGCGCACTGGAGCGGTCGGGCGTTCACCGTCGTCGACACCGGTGGCTGGGACCCCGATGCGCGCGGGATGGCCGAGCGGATCACCGAGCAGGCCGAGCTGGCGGTCGGCCTCGCCGACGCGGTGCTGTTCGTGGTCGACGCCACGGTCGGGATCACCGACGCCGACGCGGCCGTCGTACGCGTCCTGCGGCGGGCGGACAAGCCGGTGATCCTGGCGGCGAACAAGGTCGACGACGAGCGCACCGAGGCGGAGTCGCACGCGCTCTGGAACCTCGGGCTGGGCCAGCCGTGGCCCGTCTCGGGACTGCACGGCCGCGGCTCGGGGGACCTGCTGGACGCGGTCCTCGAGGCGCTCCCGGAGCCCCCGCCGCAGACCTTCGAGCAGGAGGGTGGCCCCCGCCGCGTGGCGATCGTCGGACGCCCGAACGTCGGGAAGTCCTCGCTGCTGAACAAGCTGGCGGGGGAAGAGCGCGCGGTCGTCGACGACGCCTCGGGCACCACGGTGGACCCCGTCGACGAGCTGGTGGAGCTC
>CAZRKV010000167.1:0-6414 GCA_964600305.1 uncultured Nocardioides sp.
TCTACGACCAGGTGGTGGACCGGTGCGGCGCCACCACCGACGGCGAGCGGGCCTCGGCCATCGAACTCGCGCTCGAGGGCCTGTTCCTGGCCCGCAAGGTCTCCAAGGAGACCGGCGGAGGGGAGACCACCTATGCCGACTGACCGTCCCGTGGGGCCGGGTCACCGATGACCGGGCACGACCGGCGCCGCTCCCGCTACGGCCGGTACGCCGGCGGGCCGGACCCGCTCGCGCCGCCGGTCGACCTCGCCGAGGCCCTGGACGCCATCGGCGAGGACGTCATGGCCGGGTACAGCCCCGAGCGGGCGATGCAGGAGTTCCTCCGCCGCGGCGGCCAGGAGCGGCGCGGGCTGGACGACCTGGCCCGGCAGGTGGCCGAGCGGCGCCGCGACCTGCTCCAGCGCCACCACCTCGACGGCACCATGCAGCAGGTCCGCGAGCTGCTGGACTCCGCGGTGCTCGAGGAGCGCAAGCAGCTGGCCCGCGACGTGGAGCTGGACGACACCGAGCGGGCCTTCGCCGAGATGCAGCTGGACAACCTCCCCTCCTCGCCCTCGGCGGCGGTCACCGAGCTGGCTGACTACGACTGGCAGTCCACGCAGGCGCGGCAGGACTACGAGCAGATCAAGGACCTGCTCGGCCGGGAGCTGCTCGACCAGCGCTTCGCCGGCATGAAGCAGGCCCTGGAGGGCGCCACCGACGAGGACCGGGCGGCGGTCAACGAGATGCTCTCCGACCTCAACGACCTGTTGGAGAAGCACGCGCGTGGGGAGGACACCCAGGCCGACTTCGACGAGTTCATGGCCCGGCACGGGGCGCAGTTCCCCGAGCAGCCGGAGACCGTCGAGGAGCTCCTGGACACCCTGGCCCAGCGCGCCGCCGCTGCCCAGCGGATGCTGAACTCGATGAGCCCGGAGCAGCGCCAGGAGCTGATGGAGCTCTCCGCGCAGGCCTTCGGCTCCCCGGAGCTGATGGCGTCGCTGGACCGCCTCGACGCGAACCTGCAGGCCCTGCGCCCGGGCGAGGACTGGTCCGGCTCGGAGCAGTTCGGTGAGGGGCAGCTCGGTGAGGGGCAGGGCACCGGCCTGGGCCTCGGGGACGGCACCGGAGTGCTGCAGGACCTGGCCGAGCTCGACGACCTGGCCGAGCAGCTCTCCCAGCAGTACGCCGGAGCCCGGATGGACGACGTCGACGTCGACAAGCTGGCCCGCCAGCTGGGCGAGGACGCCGCCGTCGACGCGCGGACCCTCTCCGAGCTCGAGCGGGCCCTGCGCGACTCCGGTTACCTCACCCGGGGCACCGACGGCGAGCTGCGCCTCTCACCCCGGGCGATGCGCCAGCTCGGTCAGGCCCTGCTGCGTGACGTCGCGCAGCGGATGTCGGGGAGGCAGGGGCAGCGGGACGTGCGGCGTACCGGGATGGCGGGGGAGCCCAGTGGCTCGACCCGTCCGTGGCAGTTCGGCGACACCGAGCCGTGGGACGTCACCCGCACCGTGACCAACGCGGTGCTGCGGGAGGCCGAGCGCGGAGGGACGCCCGGACGCGGGGTGCGGTTGTCGATCGAGGACGTCGAGGTGACCGAGACCGAGGCCCGGACCCAGGCAGCGGTGGCGCTGCTGGTGGACACCTCGTTCTCGATGGCGATGGCCGGACGCTGGCTGCCGATGAAGCGCACCGCCCTGGCCCTGCACCACCTGGTCCGCACCCGGTTCCGGGGCGACCACCTCCAGCTGGTGGGCTTCGGCCGGCACGCCGAGGTCATGCAGATCGAGGAGCTGACCGCCCGGGAGGCGATGTGGGCCAAGGGGACCAACCTGCACCACGGGCTGCTGCTCGCCAACCGCTTCTTCCGGCGCCACCCCAACGCGCAGCCGGTCCTGCTCGTGGTCACCGACGGCGAGCCGACCGCGCACCTGGAGCGGGACGGTGAGGTCTTCTTCGACTACCCGCCCCACCCGCTGACGATCGCGCTGAGCGTGCGCGAGCTCGACAACGCCGCCCGGCTCGGGGCCCAGACCACGTTCTTCCGCCTCGGCGAGGACCCCGGCCTCGCGCGCTTCATCGACCAGCTGGCCGACCGGGTCGAGGGCCGGGTCGTGGCCCCGGAGCTCGACGACCTCGGCGCGGCCGTGGTCGGCAGCTACCTCGGGGGCCGTGCGGGGCACGCCAGCTACCGCGAGCACTTCGGAGGCTTCCCCGGGGGCCGCGGCTTCTGGGTCGGCGGCTGAGTGCTACCGGGTCACCACCCGGTCAGCCCTGCGGGTCCTCGCCCCGGTCGGTGGCCCGGTCGGCGGCCCGGTCGGTGGCCCGGTCGGCGGCCCGGTCGACGGCCGGGTCGGGGGGCGCCGTGGCGCCGTTGTTCCGGTTCCGCAGCACGCCCCAGGCCACCCGGAGCCGGTTGCGCATGCTGCCCCCGGCTTCTCCGCCGCGCTCGACCGCGGCGCGGAAGTGGCTGTGGCTGCGCAGGGACTCCTGGTAGCCGAACGCCCCGTGCGCCGCGACCTGGGCGGCTCGGGCCCCCTCGGGCGTGCGCGCGGCCACGTTCGAGGCATCCAGGTCCGCGGTGCGCAGGTCGATCTGCTCGTTGACGTAGCGCAGCGTCGTCGCCAGGGCGGCCGCCACCGGGACGGCCAGGAACGCCCCGATCACGCCGAAGATCGTGCTGCCGCCCGCCACCGCGAGCAGGATGATGCCGGCGTGCAGCTGCATGGACCGGCCCTGCAGGAACGGCTGCAGCACGTTGCTCTCCAGCTGCTGGACGATCAGGATCAGCCCGAGCACCAGCAAGGCGGTCGTCCAGTCGTTGGAGACCAGGGCCACCAGCACGGCCAGCGCGCCGGTCACGAAGGCACCCACGATCGGGACGAAGCCGCCGAAGAACACGAGGATCGACAACGCCCCCGCCAGCGGGACGCCGAGGATGACCAGCCCCAGGCCGATGAAGATCGCGTCCACGGCGCTGACGACGGCCTGGGTGCGGATGAAGCCGCTGATGGTGATCCAGACCCGCATGCTGCACTCGGTCAGGTGCCGACCCGCGGTGCGTCCGGCGAGGCGGCGTACCCAGGGCAGGAAGGCGGGCCCGTCCTTGAGGAAGAAGAAGGTCAGCACCAGCATCAGCACCAGCGTGACCATCGCCGAGGTGACGGCGGCGACCCCGGTGAAGACCCCGCCGGCGATCTGGGAGGAGCTGCCCTGCAGGGAGCTCACCACTTCCTCGGTGGCGGCGTCGATCTGCTCGTTCTCGAGGTTGATCGGCGGACCGGACGCCCACTCCTGCACCTTCCGGATACCGGCAGCCGCCTGGTCGACCAGCTGGGCGGACTGGTCGATCACCGAGGGTGCGATGAGCGCGAGGGTCCCGCCGATGAGGGCGAGGGACCCGAGCAGGGCGATCAGGGCGGCCAGCGCCGGCGGCACCCGGTGGCGCACCAGGAACGCCACCGGTGGCCACAGCACGGTGGTGACGATGAGCGCCAGCAGGATCGGGAGCACCCCGACCCAGACCTTGCCGAGCAGCCAGAGGGTCAGGAAGATCGCGACGCCGATCAGGATGCCGCGCCAGGACCACTTCGCGGCCGACTCCAGCCAGTCCCCGATGACCACGCTGCGGTCGATGCCGGTGTTGGACTGGTCGGTGGAGGCCCCGGGCTCTGCCGACCCCCCGCCGTTGCCGCTGTCCCACTCCTTGCGGGCCTGGGCCTCGGCGGCCTCCTGGTGCGGGTCCGTGGGGCCACCGGGCTGGTCCGAACCGTGTCCGTCGCTGACCATGGGCGTCAATGTATCCCGTGCTTCCTACGATGTCGGGATGGAGATCCTCGGAGAGTCCCTGGCCGACCTGCGCGCCACCCGCACCAGTGCCAAGTGGCGGGCCTACGGCCCCGACGTGCTCCCGCTGTGGGTGGCCGAGATGGACGCCCGGCCCTGTGAGCCGGCCGTCGCGGCCATCCGGTCGGCCGTGGAGCGCGGCGACACCGGCTACGCGTGGCCCCGGGACCTGGCCGAGGCGTTCGCCGCGTTCGCCGACCGTCGGTGGGACTGGGACGTGGACCCGGGCACGGCCTTCGCGGTCGCGGACGTGATGACCGGGGCGGAGGAGCTCATCCACACCTCGCCACCGGGGGCGGCGGTGGTGGTGAGCCCGCCGGCGTACGACGCCTTCTACGGCTTCGTCGAGTCGACCCGCCGGCGCCTGGTGGAGGCGCCCCTGGACGCGGCCCACCGGCTGGACCCCACGGCGCTGGACCGGGCGTTCGCCGAGGCCGGGCCCGGGTCGACGTACCTGCTGTGCAACCCGCAGAACCCCACCGGGACGGTGCACACCGCCGCCGAGCTCGCGGAGCTGGCCCGGATCGCCGACGCCCACGGGGTGCTCGTGGTCTCCGACGAGATCCATGCGCCGCTGGTGCACCCCGGGGCCACGTTCACGCCGTACCTCGCGGTGCCGGAGGCGGCGCGCGGCATCGCCCTGGTCAGCGCCGCGAAGGCGTGGAACCTGGCGGGCCTCAAGGTCGCCCTCGCGATCCCGGGGCCCGGGGCCGCCGACCGGCTGGGGGAGCTGCACGAGGTGGTCAGCCACGGCGCCAGCCACCTGGGGGTGATCGCGCAGGTCGCCGCCTACACCGAGGGCGAGCCGTGGCTGGACCAGCTGCTCGACGAGGTCGTCGCGCGGCGCACGCTGGCGACCGGCCTGCTGCACGAGCGGCTGCCGCAGGTGGAGGTCGCACCGTCGGAGGCGACCTACCTCGCCTGGCTGGACTGCCGGGGGCTGGGCCTGGCCGACCCCTGCCGCACCTTCTTCAAGCAGGGCAAGGTGGCCCTGGGCCGGGGCGAGCACTACGACCGGCGGCACGGGCGGCTCTGGGCACGCCTCAACCTCGCCACCTCACCGGAGGTGCTCGAGGAGGCGGTACGGCGGATGGCCGCCGCGGTGGGGTGAGCCCTCAGGCTGAATCTCAGGCTGGGACCGGGATCCCGGTGTTGGCGTGGCACCGGTACCCGTTCGGGTTCTTGTGCAGGTACTGCTGGTGGATGTCCTCGGCGTAGTAGTACGTCGGCGCGGGCGCGATCTCGGTGGTGATCGTGCCGTACCCGGCCTCGGTGAGCACCTGCTGGTAGCGGGCGGTGACCTCGTGCGCCACGCGCTCCTGCTCCGGGGTGGTGACGTAGATCGCCGAACGGTACTGGGTGCCCAGGTCGTTGCCCTGGCGGTACCCCTGGGTGGGGTCGTGCACCTCGTAGAAGGTCCGCAGCAGCTGCTCGTAGGAGACCTGGACGGGGTCGTAGACCACCCGGACCGCCTCGGTGTGCCCGGTGCGGCCGGTGCAGACCTCCTCGTAGGTGGGGTGCGGGGTGTGCCCGCCGGCGTACCCCACGGAGGTCGACCAGACCCCGGGCGTCTGCCAGTAGAACTCCTCGGCGCCCCAGAAGCAGCCGAGCCCGAAGATCGCGACCTCCAGGCCCTCGGGGACCTCGTCGGTGACCACCGGGGTCCCGAGGACCAGGTGCTCGTCCCGCAGCGGGAACGGGCGCTCGGACCGGCCGGGCAGGGCCTCTTCGGCGCTCACCAGCCTGGGTTCGGGGCGGTTGAAGAACACGGCGGCCTCCCTTGGTGGTGTCCGGACCCTTCCAGTGTGCCGGACCGTCGGTAGGCTCGCGGCGTGAGCACCCAGGAGCACAGGTCAAAGGCGGGCTTCGAGACCCGGGCGATCCACGCGGGCTACGAACCCGATCCCACCACCGGCGCGGTGATCCCGCCGATCTTCGCCACCTCCACCTACAAGCAGGACGGTGTCGGCGGGCTGCGCGGCGGCTACGAGTACAGCCGGAGCGCCAACCCCACCCGCACCGCCCTCGAGGGGGCGATCGCGGCGCTCGAGCAGGGCGAGGCCGGCTTCGCGTTCGCCTCGGGGATGGCGGCCGAGGACACCCTGGTCCGCACCCTCTGCCGGCCCGGTGACCACGTCGTCCTGCCCGACGACGCGTACGGCGGCACCTGGCGCCTGTTCGACAAGGTCGAGCAGAACTGGGGCGTGGCCCGCAGCACCGCGCCGGTGTCGGACCCCGACGCGGTGGCCGCTGCGATCCGCCCCGGCGAGACCCGGCTGGTCTGGGTCGAGACCCCGACCAACCCCCTGCTCAACATCGCCGACATCGAGCGGCTGGCCGCCGTGGCCCACGACGCGGGGGCCCTGCTCGTCGTCGACAACACCTTCGCCTCGCCGTACCTCCAGCAGCCGCTGGTGCTCGGCGCCGACGTGGTGGTGCACTCCACCACCAAGTACTGCGGCGGCCACTCCGACGTGGTCGGCGGCGCCCTGGTCGTGCGCGACCTGGAGGTGGCCGAGCCGATCGGGTTCCACCAGAACTCCATCGGCGCGGTGGCCGGCCCCTTCGACGCCTGGCTGACCCTGC
>CAZRKV010000168.1:0-6403 GCA_964600305.1 uncultured Nocardioides sp.
TCATCATCCGGGTGGTGCACATCGCGCCCGGGCCCACACCGACCTTGACGATGTCGGCCCCGGCCGCGATCAGGTCGCGGGTGCCCTCCGCGGAGACGACGTTGCCCGCCACCACCGGCACCTGCGGGTCCAGCGCCCGCACGGCACGCAGGGCGTCGACCATCCGGTCCTGGTGCCCGTGGGCGGTGTCGACCACGAGGGCGTCCACCCCGGCCTCGAGGAGACCGGTGGCCTTCGCGGCGACGTCCCCGTTCACCCCGAGCGCGGCCGCGATCCGCAGGCCGCCGCCGGCGTCGACCGCGGGACGGTAGAGCGTGGCCCGCAGGGCGCCGGTGCGGCTGAGGATGCCGATGAGGTTGCCGTCGGGATCGACCGCCGGGGCGATCCGGACCCGGGCGGAGTCGAGGCGGTCGAAGGCCGTGCGGGCGTCGGCATCCGCGGCGACCGTGACCATCTCCCGGGTCATCACGTCTCGGACCTGGGCGAACCGGTCCACCTCGGCGCAGTCGTCGTCGGTGACCACACCGACCGGGCGGCGCCCCTCGACGACCACCGCGGCGCGGTGGGCCCGCTTGGGGATCAGCGAGAGTGCCTCGGCCACCGTCTGGTCGGGGGCCAGCTCGATCGCGGTGTCGAACACGTGGTGCCGTGCCTTCACCCACGCCACCGTCTCGCGGACGACCGGGATCGGGATGTCCTGGGGGATCACCGCCAGCCCGCCCCGCCGCGCCAAGGTCTCGGCCATCCGACGGCCCGAGACGGCGGTCATGTTCGCCGCCACGAGGGGGATCGTGGCGCCGGTGCCGTCCGTCGTCGACAGGTCCACGTCGTAGCGGGAGCCGATGCCCGACGACTGCGGCACCATGAAGACGTCGTCGTAGGTCAGGTCATGGTCGGGATGCTGCTGGAGGAAGCGCACGAGACCCGATGGTACCGGCGGGGCCGGCACCCGTGGTCACGTCGCCGAGACGCCGATGCGTCCCGGAAGGCGTTGACGAACAGCTCGTGGTCGGCGCGCACCCGATCGGCGTACCGGGCGCCCTCCTCGACGAGCCACGCGGCGAGGTCGCCGCGCCGCCCCTGCGGGGACTCCGCGATCGCGTCCTCGACCTGGAACTCCACGAGGTCGTGCTCGCTGTCCTCGTCCGGGGGGCAGTGGATCTTGGCCGTCGCCCGGCCGAGCAGCTCGACCACCTCGGCGATCTGGTCGGGCTCGGTCAGGTCGGTCCAGTCGAGGTCGACCTCGTACGGCGAGAGCTCGGCGACGACGTACCCCACCCCGTCGATCTCGGTGTACCCGAGCAGCGGGTCGGCGTGCGCCTGCAGCGCCCGCCGGCTGACGACGGTGCGGTGTCCCTCGTGCCGGAAGTAGTCCCGCGCCTCGCGGGCGTCGACGAACCGGCTGGCCGCCGGTACGTTGCCCTGCTTCATCGACAGCACCACATCGTTGTCCAGCGCCTGGCTGAACCCCTCCACGAGCAGGTTGTAGGCGGGCAGCCCGGCACTCCCGATGCCGAAGCCGGACTTGCCGACGACGTCGAGCAGCTCGTAGAAGAGGTCGCGGTCGAACCGCTTGTCCTCGGGGATGGTCTCCAGGTACTGCCCGAACGCGGCCACCACCCGGTGCCGCTCCTCCTCATCGAGCCGGCGCGCCGTACCGCTCTCGCGGAACGTCCGCCGCCCCTCGTGGACCGTCGTCATCGAGCCAGCAGGTCTGCACGTCGCTGCTGGCGGGCGGTGAGCAGGGCGTCGTGGATCGGACCGCTGGTGTTGTCCAGGTGCAGCGCGAAGTCGTCGTCACGCGTCTCGCGGTAGCGGTCGACCTGGTCCAGGTAGGCGTGGGTGTACCGCTCGACCAGGTCCTGCACCTCGGCCGCGGGGAGTGCCTTCTGCCAGCCGATCAGGGACAGCGAGGCCGCGAACCGGAGCAGGTCCCACGTGTAGTGGCCGAGGTAGGCCTCGTCGAAGTCGTTGACGTCGAAGACCAGCCGTCCGTCGGCGTTGAGGTAGGTGCCGAAGTTCTCCACGTGCAGGTCGCCGTGCACCCAGACCCGGCTGCTGCGCGCGGTGACGAAGGGGTCCTCGGCTCGCGTGACGTCGGCGTAGAACAGGCAGGCCGAGCCGCGATAGAAGGCGTGGGGGTCGGCCGCCATCTTGCGGTACTTCGTGCGGAACGCCGGCGCCGGGCCCCCCGCGTGGTTCTGCATGGCCCCAGTGTGCCCCCGGCGGACGCCCGCGGTACCCACCTAGGCTGCCGGGCATGGACCTGCTGCCAGCCCGGGACCTGACCGACTCCGTCGTCACCGGCTTCCGGCGCCGGTACGCCGCGCCCCCGGCGGCCGTCGCCCGGGCGCCGGGACGGCTCAACCTCATCGGGGAGCACACCGACTACAACGGGGGACGCTGCCTGCCGATCGCGCTCCCCCACGCCACCTGGGTCGCCGTGGCCGCCCGCGCCGACGACCGGGTCCGGGTCTCCACGGAGGCGATGGACGAGACGTGGTCGGGCTCCGTCGCCGACCTCACGCCGGGGGCGGTCGGGGGCTGGGCGGGTTACGTCGCCGGTGCCCTGGGGGCCCTCGCCGAGGAGCACCCGGTCGCCCGCCGCGGGTACGACGTGCACGTGGCCTCCTCGGTGCCCCTCGGCGCCGGCCTGTCCAGCTCGGCCGCGCTGACCTGCGCCTCCGTGCTCGCCGCGCTCGCCGCCGCGGGACTGCCCGCCGGCTCCGGGGACGCAGTCCGCGACACCGTCGTCCGGGCCGCCATCAGCGCGGAGACCCGCTACCTCGGTGCCCCGACCGGCGGGCTCGACCAGGCCGCGGTGGTGCGGTCCCGCCCCGGACAGGCCCTGCTGCTCGACTTCACCCCGACGCCGGACCAGGCCCCTCCCCAGGGTGGCCCGGCCGCCACCTGGGTCACCTGGCGACCGGAGGACGACGGGCTCGCCGTGCTGGTCGCGGACACCGGGGTGGCGCACGCCCACACCGAGGGCGGGTACGCCGCCCGCCGGAGCGAGTGCGAGGAGGCGGCGGCACGCCTGGGGCTGGACGCCCTGGCCCACCCGAGCGTGCGGGGGACCTCCCCCGACGGGATCGACGACCTGCCCGCGCCGCTGGCGGCCCGCACGCGGCACGTCCTGTCCGAGGACGACCGTGTGGGTGCGGTGGTCGACGCCGCGACGGCACGTGACTGGAAGGCCGTGGGACGGGCCCTCACCGAGTCCCACGCCTCGTTGCGGGACGACTTCGCCGTCTCCGTGCCCGAGCTCGACCTGGTCGTGGACACGGCGCTGACCCAGGGGGCGTTCGGGGCCCGGATGACCGGGGGTGGATTCGGGGGCTCCGCCCTGGTGCTGCTCCCGGGGGACGCCGTCGAGTCGGTGGCCACGGCGATCGACGCGGCCTTCCGGGACGCCGGGCTCGCGGCCCCGTCGTTCCTGACCGCCACCGCCGGGGCCGGTGCCGGGGTGGTGGTGAGCGGGCCCGCGGGACGGCTGACCGCCTGAGTAGCCGTACTCAGCCGATGCGAGCACCCGGACCGATGCGCGCCCCGGGCCGCTCGGGCGAGGGTGGAGCCATGGACACGACGAACAGCACCCGCAACACCAACGCCTTCTACCTCCAGGCCGGCATCTCCTTCGCCGTGGCGCTGTCCGCGCTGGCGCTGGCCGTGCTCTACCTCCCGGTGGACGGGTGGATGCGCGCCTTCCTCGGCCTGGGCGTGCTCTACCTGACCACCTCGGCCTTCACCCTGGCCAAGTGCGTGCGCGACGCCCAGGAGAACCAGCGCGTCGCCTCCCGGCTGGACCAGGCCCGGGTGGACAAGATCCTCGCCGAGCACGACCCGTTCCGCGAGGTCGCCTGAGCCCCGACTCCCCCGACACCAACGACGCCCCGCACCAGTCCGGTGCGGGGCGTCGCCGTGCTCCCTCGGGCGCGGCGGAGGACCGGCGTCGGCCCTCCGCCGGGGTCACTTCAGCTCGGTGGACGAGAGCCCGAGCACGCGGCGGGCCACGATCAGCTGCTGGATCTGCTGGGTGCCCTCGAAGATGTCGAGGATCTTGGAGTCCCGCGCCCACTTCTCCAGCAGCTCGCCCTCGCCGTACCCGACGGCACCGCACAGCTCCACGCAGCTGAGGGTGACGTCGGAGCCGACCCGGCCGGCCTTGGCCTTGGCCATCGAGGCCTCCAGGGAGTTGGGCTCGCGGTTGTCGGCCTTCCACGCGGCCTGCAGCATCAGCAGCTGGGCCCCCTCCCAGTCCGCCTCCATCTGTAGGAACTTCGCCGCGGCGGCCGACTGGGTCTGGGCGGGCCGGTCGTAGTCGATGGTGACGCCGGCCTGCTCCAGCAGCTCCCGGGTCAGGTCGAGGGCGGCCCGAGCGCACCCCACGGCCATCGACGCGACCAGGGGACGGGTGTTGTCGAAGGTCGCCATCGCCCCCGCGAAGCCCTGCTTGACGTCGATCTCGGGCGTGCCGAGGAGGTTCTCCTTCGGCACCCGGCAGTCGTCGAAGATGATCACCGCGGTGTCGGAGGCCCGGATGCCCAGCTTGTGCTCGAGGCGCTCCACCCGCATGCCGGGGGTGCCCTTCGGCACCACGAACGACTTGATCGCCGCCTTCCCCTTCGACCGGTCCAGCGTCGCCCACACCACGACGCTGTCGGAGCGCTCACCGGAGGTCACGAAGATCTTCTCGCCGTTGAGCACGTACTCGTCCCCGTCCAGCACTGCGGTGGTCTGGATGCTGGCCGAGTCCGACCCGGTGCCCGGCTCGGTGATCGCCATCGAGGCCCAGGTGCCGGCGAACCGCTCCTGCTGCTCGTCGTCGGCCACCGAGGCGATCGCCGAGTTGCCGAGGCCCTGGCGCGGCATCGAGAGCAGCAGGCCGACGTCGCCCCAGCACATCTCCATGATCGAGAGCACTGTGGAGAGGTTGGAGCCGTTCCGGTTGCCGGTCTCGTCGGAGCTCGGCTTGGAGCTGACGCCGGCGGCCCCGGCCCCGCTCGAGCCGCCGCCGTCCTCGAGCCCGTCGATCAGGGCCGCGAGCGTGTCGAGCTCCTTCGGGTACTCGTGCTCGGCGAGGTCGTACTTGCGCGAGATCGGGCGCAGCATCTCCTTCGCGACGCCGTGCGCCTGCGTGATCAGGGGCTCGAACTTCTTCGGGATCTCGAGGTTGATTGCCATAAGTGGTGAGGCCTTAGACGAGGAGGGCACCCTCGATCACGCCGGCGGACCGCAGATCGCGGTACCAGCGCTCGACCGGGTACTCCTTGACGTAGCCGTGCCCGCCGAGCAGGCCGACGGCGTCGGATCCGATCCGCATGCCGTGCGCGGCGCAGAGGCGGCGCGCGACCGCGGTCTCGCGGGCGAAGTCACGTCCCTGATCGGCGAGGCTGGCGGCGCGGTAGGTCGCGAGCCGCATGCCTTCGATCTCGATCGCGATGTTGGACATGTTGAACGCGACGGCCTGCCGGTGGCTGATCGGCTCACCGAAGGCCTTGCGCTCGTTGACGTAGGGGATCAGGAAGTCGAGCGCAGCCTGCGCCGTGCCGACGGTCATCGCGCACCAGCCGATCCGCCCGAGGCGGATGCACTCGGCGTAGACCTCGCGGTCGCCCTCGCCGAGCAGCGCGCCGGCCGGCAGCTTCACGTCCTCGAGCTTGAGCTCGGCGGTCGCCGCGGCGCGCAGGCCGATCGCGGGCTCGGGATGGGAGAGGACCCCCTCCGTGCCGGGCTCGACGATGAACAGGGCGGGGCCGGTCCCCTCCAGGTTGGCCGCGACGACGAGCAGCTCCGCGGAGGCGGCGAGGGGCACCAGTGACTTCATCCCGTTGAGGACGAAGCCGTCGCCGCTGCGGCGCGCGGTCGTGCGCAGCTCGAGCGGGTCGAAGAGAGCGCCGGGCTCGTGGACGGCGAGCGCCGCGGCGGGCACGTCCTCGCCCGTGAACGCGGGCAGATAGGTGGCCTGCTGATCGGCGTCCCCCCAGAGGCCGAGCGCCGTGCTGACCGCGGCGGGGGCCAGGGTCGCGAAGGCGAGGCCCATGTCGCCGGCGGCGAGCGTCTCGGTGATCAGGGTCGAGGTGACGGCCGAGCGCTGATCGACGGCGCCACCCAGGTCCTCGGGAACGCCGAGCGTCGTGATCCCCAGCTCCGAGCTCTGGGCCAGCAGCTCGGCCGGGGCCTCGCAGGCCGCGTCCGCGTCCCCGGCCGCCGGGCGGAGCTTCGTCTGGGCGAAGTCGCCGAAGGCGTCGATCATCATCTGCTGCTCTTCGGTCGGGGTGACGTCGAAGCCGCCGGAGCGCTTCTTGCGCGGCTGGCGTGCCGGGCCGCCGTTGGCCTGGACGGCCTTGAAGGTCCGGCCCGCGACGTTCGCGGCCCGGAACCCGTTGCGGGTGCCGCGGTA
>CAZRKV010000169.1:0-6397 GCA_964600305.1 uncultured Nocardioides sp.
GGCGGGCAGCGCCGGCGGGTGGAGCTGGCCCGGATCCTGTTCTCCGACTCGCAGACGTTGCTGCTGGACGAGCCGACCAACCACCTGGATGCCGACTCGATCTCCTGGTTGCGGGAGTTCCTCGCCGCCTACCCAGGCGGGTTCATCGTGATCAGCCACGACACCGGCCTGCTCCGGGAGACGGTGAACAAGGTGTTCCACCTGGACGCCAACCGGTCCGCGCTGGATGTGTACAACCTCGGCTGGGATGCCTACCTGGCCCAGCGGGAGACCGACGAGCGGCGTCGCCGCCGGGAGCGGGCGAACGCGGAGAAGAAGGCGGCCGCCCTCGTCGCCCAGGCGGACAAGATGCGCGCGAAGGCCACCAAGGCGCAGGCGGCGCAGTCGATGATCAAGCGGGCCGAGAAGATGCTCGCCGGCGTCGAGGGGGAACGCCGCAGCGACCGGGTGGCCAAGATCACCTTCCCCTCCCCGGCACCGTGCGGCAAGACGCCCCTGACCGCGCAGGAGCTGTCGAAGTCCTACGGCTCCCTCGAGGTGTTCACCGACGTGGACCTGGCCATCGACCGGGGTTCCCGGGTCGTGATCCTGGGCCTCAACGGGGCCGGCAAGACCACCCTGCTGCGGATCCTCGCGGGGGTGGACCGACCCGACACCGGCCAGGTCACGCCCGGGTACGGCCTGAAGGTGGGGTACTACGCCCAGGAGCACGAGACCCTCGACACCTCCCGCACCGTGCTGCAGAACCTGCACACGGCCGCCCCCGACCTCACCGACGTGCAGGCCCGCTCGGTCCTGGGCTCGTTCCTGTTCTCCGGCGACGACGCCCACAAGCCCGCGGGCGTGCTCTCGGGTGGAGAGAAGACCAGGCTGGCCCTGGCCATCCTCGTGGTCTCCAGCGCCAACGTGCTGCTGCTCGACGAGCCGACCAACAACCTCGACCCGGCCTCGCGGGAGGAGGTGCTCGCCGCCATCCGCGGCTACGAGGGGGCGATCGTGCTCGTCACCCACGACGAAGGCGCGGTGCAGGCCCTCGAGCCCGACCGGGTGCTGCTGCTCCCGGACGGCGACGAGGACCTCTGGAACGACGAGTACGCCGACATCGTGGCCCTCGCCTGAGTCCCGTCGGGCCCGCCTGATTGGCTGGGGCCATGACCCCCGAACCCCTCAGCACCGAGGAGCTGGCCGCGGCCGGCCTCCGGTACGACGTCGACGGCGTCGTCGCCACGATCACCCTCGACCGCCCCGACGTCCACAACGCCCAGACGCCGCGGATGTGGCGCGCGATGGGGCGACTGGGCGGCCAGCTGCCCGACGACGTCCGGGTCGTGGTGGTGCGCGGCGAGGGCGCCAGCTTCTCCGCAGGTCTGGACCGCGCCATGCTCGACCCCACGGCCGACACCGGGGAGGAGAGCGTCGCCGGCCTCCTGGGCCGCACCGATGCGGAGATCGTCGACACCATCGGCGCCTACCAGGAGGGCTTCACCTTCCTGAGGGATCCGCGCTTCGTGTCGGTCGCGGTGGTGCAGGGCCACGCCATCGGGGCGGGCTTCCAGCTCGCCCTCTCCTGCGACCTGCGGATCCTGGCCGACGACGCCCGGCTGAGCATGAAGGAGAGCGCGCTCGGGCTGGTCCCGGACCTGACGGGAACAAAGCCGCTGGTGGAGGCTGTTGGGTACGGAAGGGCACTGGAGATCTGTGTCACAGCGCGGACGGTGCGGGCCGACGAGGCCGCGACGCTCGGGCTGGCCCAGGCCGTGGTGCCCACGGACCGGGTCGACGCAACCCTGGCCGACCTGGTCGCGGCCCTGACCACGGCGCCGCACGGTGCCGTGGTCGAGACCAAGGCCCTGCTGCAGCAGGCCGCAGCCAACGACCTGGACCAGCAGCGGCTGACCGAGCGCACCGCGCAGGTACGCCGGTTCCGGGCGGTCGCGGGCGGCTGAGGGGCGACTGGAGGAGGAACGGATGTCGGGGATGCACGGCGTCGGGCCGGCGTGGCGACACCTGCGCTCGGACCGGAGCGCGGCCCAGGCCCGGCTGGACCGGCGCACGGTCCGGCGGGTGGTGGAGTTCGCACGTCCGCACCGGCGGTTGATCACCGTCTTCCTCGTGCTGACCGTGGTGGATGCGGCGCTGGTCGCCGTCCCGCCGCTGCTGCTGCAACGGCTGGTCGACGACGGGGTCGTCGACGGTGACCTCGGCACCGTGGTGTGGCTGGCGGGCGCGATGGTGCTGGTGGCGCTCCTCACCGCGGGCCTGGCCGTGGGCAGCGGGTGGCTCTCCTCCCGGATCGGGGAGGGGCTGATCTTCGACCTGCGCACCCGGGTCTTCGCGCACGTCCAACGCCAGTCGCTGGCCTTCTTCACCCGCACCCAGACCGGCGCGCTGGTCTCCCGACTCAACAACGACGTGATCGGCGCCCAGCGGGCCTTCACCTCGGCCCTGCAGAGCACGGTGTCGAACTCGATCTCGGTGGTCGTGGTCGGCGTCGCGATGCTGCTGCTCAGCTGGCAGATCACACTCGCCTGCCTCGCGCTCTTCCCGCTGCTGCTCCTGGTCTCGCGCTGGGTCACCGACCGCCTGAGCCGGCTCACCCGCCAGCAGATGGACGGCAACGCCGACCTGGGCAACGCGATGACCGAGCGGTTCAGCGTCGGCGGCGCGATGCTGCTCAAGCTCTTCGGCCGCCGGGAGGACGAGGACGCCCTCTTCGCCGAGAAGGCGGGCCTGGTCCGCGACCTGGGGGTGCGGATCAGCCTGCTGACGCGGGTGTTCGCGGCGACGATGACGCTCGTCCCCTCGCTGGCGACGGCCCTGGTCTACGGGGTCGGGGGATGGCTGGCGATCCGGGGCGACCTCAGTGTCGGCACCATGATCGCGCTGGGCACCCTCCTGCTGCGGCTGCTCGGTCCGCTGCAGGGGCTCTCGAACGTGCGGATCGACGTGATGACCGCGCTGCTCAGCTTCGAACGGGTCTTCGAGGTGCTCGACCTGCCTTCCGCGATCCGGGAGCGGCCCGACGCCCGCCGGCTCCCCGAGGACGCCGCGAGCGTGGAGTTCGAGCACGTCGACTTCACCTACCCGATGCCCGACGACGTGTCGCTGGCCTCCCTGGAGACGGTGGTGCGCCAGGACGCGCACCCGCACGAGCAGGTCCTCCACGACATCAGCTTCACCGCCCGGCCGGGGCAGATGGTGGCGCTGGTCGGTCCCTCCGGCGCCGGCAAGACCACGGTCACCCACCTCGTCGCCCGGCTGTACGACGCCGAGGCCGGCGTGGTCCGCGTCGGCGGGGTCGACGTGCGCGACCTGGCGCTGGACTCGCTGGAGGGGGCGGTCGGGTACGTCACCCAGGACGCCCACATGTTCCACGACACGATCCGGGCGAACCTGGTCTACGCGCGGCCCGACGCGACGGACGAGCAGATGTGGGCGGCCCTCGAGGCGGCCCAGGTCGGCGGCCTGGTGCGCCGGCTCCCGGACGGGCTGGAGACGGTCGTGGGCGACCGCGGCTACCGGCTCTCCGGGGGCGAGCGACAGCGCCTCGCCATCGCGAGGCTGCTGCTGAAGGAGCCCGCGATCGTGGTGCTGGACGAGGCCACCGCCCACCTGGACTCCGAGTCCGAGGTCGCGGTCCAGCGGGCCCTGGACGCCGCGCTGGAGGGGCGTACCTCGATCGTCATCGCCCACCGGCTGTCGACGATCCGGCACGCGGACCAGATCCTCGTCCTCGACGAGGGGCGGATCGTGCAGTCCGGGACGCACTCCTCCCTGCTGGCCGAGGGCGGCCTGTACGCCGAGCTGTACCGCACCCAGTTCGTCGACGACACCGACCAGGTCGCGCCGCTAGGCTCCTGAGCATGGATCTGGGCACCAACGGACACGTCCACATCGTCACCGGCGGCACCCGCGGGCTCGGCCTGGCCACGGCCCACCGCCTGGTCGCGGAGGGGGCCCGGGTCGTCGTCTCCGGTCGTAGCGCCGACTCGGTCGACGCCGCGGTCACGGGCCTGGACCGGGTCTCGACCGGCGCCGCCACCGGCGTGGTGGCCGACAACGCGGACCCGGCCACCCCCGGCCGGCTGGTCGCGGCGGCCCGGTCGGCGTGGGACCGCCTGGACGGGGTCCTGGTCTCCGTGGGCGGACCACCGGCGGGCCCGGTGACCGAGATCGACGACGAGCAGTGGTCCCGGGCCTTCGACAGCGTCTTCCTGGGCGCGGTGCGGCTGGCCAGGGAGGTCGGCCCGCAGCTGCCGAGGGGCGGGTCGGTGACCTTCGTCCTCTCCTCGTCGGTGAAGTCGCCGTTGGCCAACATGGCGATCTCCAACGGCCTGCGTCCGGGCCTGGCCATGGTGGCCAAGACGCTGGCCGACGAGCTCGGGCCGCGTGGTGTCCGGGTGAACGCGGTGCTCCCCGGCCGGATCGACACCGAGCGGGTGCGGGAGCTCGACGCGGGCACCGGGGACGCCGAGTCCGCCCGCGCCCGCCACCTGGAGTCGATCCCGCTCGGGCGCTACGGGGACCCCGAGGAGTTCGGGCGGGTGGCCGCCTTCCTGATGAGCCCCGCGGCGTCGTACGTCACCGGCGCCGTGGTCCCGGTCGACGGAGGCATCCTCAGGAGCCTGTGACCGGTCGCCGCCCCCGGCGCCACTCGTCGTAGGCCAGGTAGCCGAACCCGAACACCGCCAGCGCCCCGAAGAACCACCACTGCAACCCGTAGAAGAAGTGCGGCCCCTCGTCCAGCTCCGGCATCTCGACCGGCTGCAGCCGCTCGCCCTCCGGGGCGACCTCCGGGTCCTCCTCCTCGAGGATTACGAAGCCGCCGTAGGTGTCCTGACCGATCGCCTCGCCGATCGCCTCGCTGGAGATCGCCCGGGTGGAGAGGTCGGTGACGTCCGTGCTGGTCTCGTCGGGGTCGGCGTCGGCGCGCACGAAGCCGGTGACGGTCACGGGTTCCTCTGAGGGCGTCGGCACCTCCTCGGGCACACCGCGGTTGTCCGAGGGCATCCACCCCCGGTCGACGAGCAGGGTGGGCCCCTCGTCGGTGACCAGGGGCACGACCACCTCGACCCCGGACTCGCCCTCGCGGGTGCGGTAGCGCACGACGATCCGGTTCTCGGCGTCGTACCGGCCGCTGGCGACCACTCGCCGCCACCGCTCGTCGGGGGGCACGTCCTCCCCGACCGACAGCACCGAGCCGACCGGGACCGGCTCGCGGTCGAGGTTCCGGGTGACGGCCTGGTTGCGCTCCTGGCGTTCCTCCAGCCGCTGGAACTGCCACTGGCCCAGCGCCCAGGCGAGCCAGGACAGGAGCACGACCGCGAGGAGGAAGAACACCCAGCGGCGGCTCACGAGGAACTGCAGGGATCGCACCGGGCCGAGATTAGCCGGGACCACGGAGGGGGTGGACGCGGGACCTATGCTGGTCAACATGCAGGTGCAACCACTGGCGGACCGCTACGGACGCGTCGCGACGGACCTGCGGGTGTCGCTGACCGATCGGTGCAACCTGCGATGCAGCTACTGCATGCCCGCAGAGGGGCTCGACTGGCTGCCCGGCGAGGAGGTGCTCACCGACGACGAGGTCGTGCGGTTGATGCAGATCGGCGTCGAGCGGCTGGGCATCCGGGAGATCCGGTTCACCGGTGGTGAGCCGCTCGTACGCCGGGGCCTGGTCGACATCATCGCCCGTACGGCGGCGTTGGCGCCGCGCCCGGAGCTCTCGCTGACCACCAACGCACTGGGGTTGGAGCGCACCGCCCGGGCCCTGGCGGAAGCGGGGCTGGACCGGGTCAACGTCAGCCTGGACACCGTGCGGGCCGAGACCTTCGCCACCATCACCCGGCGGGACCGGCTCCACGACGTCCTGGCCGGCCTGGCCGCGGCGAAGGAGGCCGGCCTCGGGCCGGTGAAGATCAACGCGGTGCTGCTGCGCGGCACCAACGACCACGAGGCACCCGAGCTGCTGCGGTGGGCGATCGCGGAGGGGTACCACCTGCGCTTCATCGAGCAGATGCCCCTGGACGCCCAGCACAGCTGGAACCGGGAGCAGATGATCACCGCCGACGAGATCTTCGCGCGGCTGGAGGGCGAGTTCCGCCTCGACCCCGCCGAGGAGCCGCGGGGGAGCGCCCCGGCCGAGCTGTTCACCGTCGACGGGGGCCCCGCGACGGTCGGCGTGATCGCCTCGGTGACGCGTCCCTTCTGCGGCGCCTGCGACCGGGTACGGCTGACCGCCGACGGTCAGGTCCGCAACTGCCTCTTCGCCCGGGAGGAGTCCGACCTGCGGTCGGCCCTGCGGGGTGGCGCCACTGATGAGGAGCTGGCCGACCGGTGTGTGGCGGCGATTGCCTCCAAGCGCCCCGGGCACGGCATCGACGACGTGTCGTTGCTG
>CAZRKV010000170.1:0-6373 GCA_964600305.1 uncultured Nocardioides sp.
CGCTGCTGGAGGTGGCGCTGCGGCTCCCAGAGGTCGGCTACATCGGCGCGATGGGGTCGCGGCGTACCCACGAGGACCGGGAGGAGCGGCTGCTCGAGGCCGGAGTGAGTCCCGCCGAGCTGGCGCGGTTGCACTCGCCGATCGGGCTCGACCTGGGGGCGCGGACGCCGGAGGAGACCGCGATCAGCATCGCGGCCGAGATCATCGCCAACCGGTGGGGCGGCAGCGGCGAGCCGCTGGCCGAGACCTCGGGGCGGATCCACGCCGAGCGCGGCTGAGCCGCCCCCGCCCGGTGTTCCCGGTCCCCCGGCAGGGTAGGGAAGGGGGGTCGCTGTTCCACCGTGAGAGGAGTCCGGACCCATGCCGCAGGGAGACGTCGAGACGCTGTTCCTCGAGGGCATCTGGCACAACGTCGTCGTCGGCACCGACCAGGTGAGCGAGCCGTTCGACACCCAGGAGGAGGCCGTGGCGGAAGGTCGCGAGATGGCTCGCGACCTCGGTGTCCAGCACATCGTCAAGGGCATCGACGGCAGCGTCGAGAGCCAGGAGGAGCCGGGGGGCCAGTCCGGCTGAGCGATTGAGCCAGCAACCCATCGCCCGCGCAGGAACCACTCGAAATTGTGTGTGGATCAGGCGCGATCGAGGGTGGGACTGTCGGTGACCTCTGCTTGGGTGGAGGTATGGCAAGCACGGGGGCGATCGAGGACCTGGCGAGTGGTGAGCTGCTCGACCACGTCGAGTCCCTGGCGCGGACGCAGCGTGAGGCCGAGGTGGGTCTGTTGCGGGCGGCGTACCAGCACGCGGTGGTCCACGACGTGGAGACCGTGGACCCCGAGGCGTCGCGGTTGCCCGGGCGTGAGCAGGCCCGCCGGTACGGCGGGGAGGGCACGCCGTGGGTAGCGGAGTTCGCGGCTGCGGAGCTGGGTGCCCGCGCGGGCCTGTCGCCGCACGGTGGGCGGGCGTTGATGGCCGATGCGCTGGATCTGCACCACCGGATGCCGCAGCTGTGGGCGCGGGTCCAGGCGCTGGAGGTCCGCGCCTCCTACGCCCGCATGGTCGCGCGCCGGTGTCGGGACCTGCCCGCCGGGCAGGCGAGGTATGTGGACGCGCGGGTGGTGGAGTACGCCGACGGGCGGGTCTCGTGGGCGAGGTTCGAGCACCTCGTGGACGCCGCGATCGTGGCCGCGGACCCCGAGGCTGCGCGGGCACGGGAGGAGGCCGAGCGCCGTCGCCAGTTCGCCGAGGCCACTGCGACCAACGGCCACGGGGTGCGGGGGTTCTACATCCGTGGCCCGTTCCAGGTGATCGCCCGGCTGGATGCGTCGGTGGCCCGGATCGCCCAGATCCTGGCGGACCTGGGTGACACCGACTCGCTGGACCAGCGGCGGGTGAAGGCGGTGCTGGTGCTGGCCCACCCCGGCCGGGCCGCAGAGCTGCTGGCCGCCTACGCCGCCTGGCGCCACCGCCCCGAGGGTCCGCAAGACCCGCCCGGCCGGCAGGACCCCGAAGACCCCGCGCACCCGGCAGACCCGGGGCGGGCCGGGTCGGCCCGGACCGGCACGAAGCCGGTGGTCACCTGGTCCGACCTGCTCCCGCGGGTCAGCCTCTACGTCCACTGCTACCGGGGCACGCCCGGGGCCCCCGGCGAGGGGGTGGCGCGGGTGGAGGGCCACGGGCCGGTGACCGAGGCGTGGGTGCGCGATCACCTGGGTCCGGCTGCGAAGTTCACGATCCGGCCGGTGCTCGACCTCGCGGGGCAGGCCCCGGTGGACGCCTACGAGGTCCCCGAGAACCACCGGCAGGCCGTGCAGCTGATGACTCCGGCCGACGTGTTCCCCTTCGCCAACCACACCGGGCCACTCACCGGCACGACCGGGGCCGGCAAGCAGGTCGACCACACCGTCCCCTACGACCCGCACGGCCCACCCGGCCAGTCCCGGATCGGGAACTACGGCCCGATGACCACGCTCCACCACCGGATCAAGACCTTCGGTGGCTGGCAGGTCCAGCAACCCTTCCCCGGGATCTACCTGTGGCGCGACCCCCACGGCGCGACCTACCTGGTCGACCACACCGGCACCCGCCGGATCGACACCGCCGGGCCTCGCGCGGCCTGACGGTCCGGGGCTGCCTGCGGCTCAGGCCGGCGCGTGCCATGCGGTCCCGTTCCGCCGGCCCGGCGTCGGCGGCGAGGACGTCCAGGCGGGTGACGAAGTCGTCCAGGAGGCCGGTGGTCGCGTCCCCGGTGTAGAAGGCCCACCAGCCGTGGAAGGGGTTGTCCGGCGCCAGCGGCTGCTCGGCCACCTGCCGCTGCGCGGACCAGATGTAGGTCCACGGGCACGGCAGCAGCGCCGCCAGGAGGACGCCGAGGCTGTCGTTGGCCGCCCTGGTCATGTGGTCGATGTAGGCCTGGGCGGTGGGGGCCATCCGCTCCACCTGGGCCTCCTCGTAGCTCACGCCGAAGGCCTCGCACAGGACGTGGTGGGGGTGCACCTCGTCCTGGAGCAGGAAGTCGATGCTGTCGCGGAACCACGCCACCCACTCCCGGTCGGGGCTCATCGCGATCCCGTGGCCGTAGCAGCGCAGGTACGCGGTCAGGTACTGGTGGTCCTGACCGACGTAGTGCAGCACGCTCTCGCGGCTCGCCGTGCCATCGGCCAGGGCGCGCAGGAACGGGTGGGCGTAGAAGGCCTCGAAGAGGTCGTCGTGGCGGTGACGCAGGTGCTGGGTTCGACGGGTCGGGACCGGTGTCCCTCTCAGCCCGGATGGGCGCCCCGCGTGGCTGGCCAGCACCCTGACGGCTCGACATGCACCGTGCTACCGGTCCCGCCGCGTCGGGGGAGGGTGCGGCCCCCGCGCCCGGAGGGTTAGCGTGTGCCCTACGTCACCCGGGAGGTGGTCATGGGTCCCGTCCGACCCCAGCTGCACCGCCAACGGCTGGAGAGCGTGCGCGCCTGGACGAGCTTCGTCGAGCACGGGGACGACGCGGCCCGGTGGGTCAGGCCCGAGATCTACCGCTCCTGGCAGCGCTCGGCCCCCTCGGTCCCGGTCGACGTGGCCGAGGCGCCGCTCGGCGACGAGTCCGAGGCCCGGTCTGCCTGGCAGGACTCCCCGCTGCAGGTGGCGGTGGACCGGGTCCAGGAGGACCTGCGGCGCACCGCCGAGGACGGCGACCTGGTGCTGGCGGTGACCGACCCGCAGACCCGGATCCTGTGGACCTACGGCGGACGGGTGATGCGGCGGCGCGCCGAGTCGGTGAACTTCGTGCCCGGCGCCCGCTGGGACGACCAGTCGGTGGGCACCAACGCCCTCGACCTCGCCAACCGTGCCGGTACCCCCAGCATGGTCTTCAGCGCCGAGCACTACGCCCCGATCGTGCACAACTGGGTCTGCTGGGCTGCCCCGGTCCACGACCCGGTGACGGGGGTGCAGCTCGGGGTCATCGACCTGTCGACCACCTGGGACCGCTCCCACCCGATCGGCCTCGCCACCGCCCGCGTCCTCGCGCGACTGATCGAGGGGGCGATGCCGGCCTCCGCCGCCGGGGCCGGCACCGCCGAGCCGCCCGCGCTGGCCGGCCTGGAGCTGAGGCTGCTCGGCCGTGCCGAGGCGCGGCTGGACGGCGAGCGCCTGCTGCTGAACCGGCGGCAGACCGAGATCCTCGCGCTGCTGGCCCTCCACCCCGACGGCCTGCCCGCCGACCGGCTCCACGCGCTGCTGTACGGCGACGCCGCGGTCACCCGGTCCACCCTCAAGGCGGAGGTCTCCCACCTGCGCACGGCCCTGCACGGGCAGCTCTCCTCCCGCCCCTACCGCCTCACCCTGCCGGTCACCACCGACGTCGACGTCGTCCTCGGGCTGGTCCGCGCCGGCCGCGTGGCCGAGGCGGTGGCGGCGTACGGCGGGGACCTGCTCCCGGGAACGAACTCCCCGGCCCTGGCCGACCTGGGTGAGTACGTCGCCGTCGCGGTCCGTGAGGCCCTCCTGGCCGACCCGCACCCCGCAGCGGTGGTCGACTACAGCGAGCGGGCCCCGCACGACACCGAGGTGCTCGAGGCCTGCCTGCAGCGGCTGGCGGGCCGGCCGGACCCCGCCGTGCCGCTGCTCAAGGGGCGCCTGGCGGCTGCGCGGCGCGGCTGAGCGGTCGGGGCGAGGGGGTCGTGGCCAACCTTCGGCCAACCCCGTGGGCCTAGCGTGATCCGCATCACACACCCCCTGCCCGCGAGGGAGACCATTCGATGACGAGGATCCAGCTCACCGTCGACGGGGCCACGGTGGCCGACGACGTGGAGCCCCGCATGCTCCTGGTGCACTACCTGCGCGAGAAGGTCGGCAAGACCGGGACCGTGGTCGGCTGCGACACCAGCAACTGCGGCGCCTGCACCGTCCACCTCGACGGCCGCAGCGTGAAGTCCTGCAACGTCCTGGCCGTCCAGGCCGACGGCCACGAGGTCACCACCGTCGAGGGCCTGGCGAAGGACGGGAAGCTGCACCCGGTGCAGGAGGGCTTCCACGAGTGCCACGGCCTCCAGTGCGGCTTCTGCACGCCCGGGATGATCATGCAGAGCATCGACCTGCTCAACGACAACCCGCACCCCACCGAGGAGGAGATCCGGCTAGGCCTGGAGGGCAACCTCTGCCGGTGCACGGGTTACCACACCCTCGTCCGGGCGGTGCAGTACGCCGCCGGGCAGTCCGGAGCCTCGATGGTCGACAACGCCGACAGCGTCTCCGCGAGCGGCGAGGGGGTGGGGGCATGACCGCCACCCAGGACCGTCCCGCCGGTGCCGACTCGGAGGTCGGCCGCGACCGCAAGCGCAAGGAGGACCAGCGGCTGATCACCGGTCGCACCCGCTGGACCGACAACCTGACCCTGCCCGGGATGCTGCACCTGGCGATGGTGCGCAGCCCGTTCGCCCACGCCCGGATCACCGGGATCGACACGTCCGAGGCCGAGCAGGCGCCCAACGTCGTGGCGGTGCTGACCGGCGCCGACTTCGGCGACGAGCTCGGGGTCAACATCAACGCGTGGCCGATCACCCCCGACCAGGTCGCCCCGGTCCACTCGCCGATGCCCACCGACCGGGTCTCCTTCGCCGGCGAGGTCGTGGCCGTGGTCGTGGCGCGCTCCGCCGCGGAGGCCCGTGACGCCGCCGAGCTGGTCGACGTGGACTACGACGAGCTGCCCGCGGTCGTCGACCTCAAGGAGGCCTACGAGGACCGGGTGCTGGCGCACCCCGACCTGGGCACCAACCGGTCCGCGTTGTGGGAGTTCGACTCGGCCCAGGCCGGCAGCGGTGGGGACATCGAGGAGGCGATCCGCAGCGCCCGCGACGGCGGGATCCTGCTGGAGCGGGAGTACCGCCAACAGCGCTTGATCCCGGCGTTCATGGAGCCCCGTTCGGTGGTTGTCGACCCCACCGGCGAGCAGCTGACCATCTGGTCGGCCACCCAGATCCCCCACATCCTCCGGTTCGCCCTGGCGGCGACCACCGGGGTCCCGGAGTCGAAGATCCGCGTGGTCGCGCCCGACGTCGGTGGTGGCTTCGGGGGCAAGCTGCAGACGACGCCGGAGGAGCTGATCACCTGGGCGGTGGCACGGCGGCTCGGCCGGCCCGCGAAGTACACCGAGACCCGGTCGGAGTCGATGATGGCCGGCCACCACGGCCGCGACCAGTGGCAGAAGCTCACGCTCGCCGCCGACCGCGAGGGCAACGTCACCGGGCTGAAGGTCGAGCTGCTCGCCAACCTCGGCTCCTACGTCGCGCTCATCGGCGGTGGGGTCCCGGTGCTGGGCGCGTTCATGTACAACGCGATCTACAAGTTCCCCGCCTACCACTTCAGCTGCCAGACGGTGTTCACCAACACCACCTGGACCGACGCCTACCGCGGTGCCGGGCGGCCGGAGGCGACCTTCGCGATCGAGCGGATCATGGACGAGCTCGCCGCCGAGGTGGGCGTGGACCCGCTGGAGATCCGGGAGCGCAACTGGATCCGGCACGAGGAGTTCCCGTTCCAGACCGTCGCCGGCCTGGAGTACGACTCCGGCAACTACGAGGCCGCCACGGCGAAGGCCAGGGAGGCCTTCGGGTACGACGACCTCCGGGCCGAGCAGCGGCGTCGTCGCGAGGCCGGGGACCCGGTCCAGCTCGGCATCGGGGTGTCCACCTTCACCGAGATGTGCGGCCTCGCGCCCTCACGGGTCCTCGGCCAGCTTGACTACGGGGCCGGCGGCTGGGAGCACGCGGGGGTGCGGATGCTGGCGACCGGCAAGGTCGAGGTCACCGTCGGTGTCTCCCCGCACGGACAGGGCCACGTGACCGGCTTCAGCCAGATCGTCGCCGACCGGCTCGGGGTGCCGTTCGAGGACGTC
>CAZRKV010000171.1:0-6370 GCA_964600305.1 uncultured Nocardioides sp.
GAGGGCTTCGAGAAGCGCCTGGAGATCGTCGGCGTCGGCTACCGCGTGCTGTCCAAGGGCCCGACGCAGCTGGAGTTCCAGCTCGGCTACTCCCACCCCATCCCGTACACCGCCCCCGAGGGGATCACCTTCGCGGTCGACGGCACCACCAAGCTCGGCGTGCAGGGGATCGACAAGCAGCTCGTCGGCGAGGTCGCAGCGAACATCCGCAAGCTGCGCAAGCCCGAGCCGTACAAGGGCAAGGGCGTCCGCTACGAGGGTGAGCACGTCCGTCGCAAGGTCGGAAAGGCTGGTAAGTGACCATGGCGATCTCACTGTCGAACCGCAAGCACACCGCTGCGCGCACCAAGGCCCGGCTGCGTCGCCAGGTCCGCGGCCGCAAGAAGGTCTCCGGCACCCCCGAGCGGCCGCGCATGGTCGTCACCCGTTCGAGCAAGCACCTCACCGTGCAGCTCGTGGACGACGTCGCGGGGGTCACCCTCGCGTCCGCGTCGACCATGGAGGCCGACCTGCGCGGCGCGGAGGGCGACAAGACGGCCAAGTCCCGCAAGGTGGGCGAGCTGGTGGCCCAGCGCGGCAGGGCCGAGGGGCTGGAGACGGTCGTCTTCGACCGGGCCGGCCACAAGTTCCACGGGCGGATCGCGGCCCTGGCGGAGGGCGCCCGCGAGGGCGGCCTGACGTTCTGAGCAGCCGCGCCATGAGTTTTCGAAAGTACAAGGAGCAAGTCTGATGAGCGGATCCCAGCGCGGACAGCGCGGCGATGGCCGCGGCCGCGGCCGCGACGACCGTCGCGGACAGAACGCTGACAAGACCGCCTACCTCGAGCGCGTCGTGGCGATCAACCGAGTGGCCAAGGTCGTGAAGGGCGGTCGTCGCTTCAGCTTCACCGCCCTGGTCGTCGTCGGTGACGGCGAGGGCCTGGTCGGGGTCGGCTACGGCAAGGCCAAGGAGGTCCCGATCGCGATCGCGAAGGGCGTCGAGGAGGCGAAGAAGAACTTCTTCCCCGTGCCGCGCGTGCAGGGCACCATCCCGCACCCGGTCCAGGGGGAGAAGGCGGCCGGTGTGGTCATGCTGCGCCCCGCCGCCCCGGGTACCGGTGTGATCGCCGGTGGACCGGTGCGTGCGGTGCTGGAGTGCGCCGGCATCCACGACATCCTCACCAAGTCGCTCGGCTCGTCCAACCAGATCAACATCGTGCACGCGACCGTCGAGGCGCTGCGCATGCTGGAGGAGCCCGAGGCGGTCGCCGTACGCCGTGGGCTGCCGGTCGAGGACGTCGCCCCCCACGCGCTGCTGAAGGCGCGGGAGAAGACGGCCACGGGGGCTGATCGCTGATGGCCCGGATGAAGGTGGAGCAGGTCAGGTCCACGAGCGGCTGCCTGCAGAACCAGCGCGACACCCTGCGGTCGCTGGGCCTCAAGCGCGTCGGCGACGTGGTCGTCAAGGAGGACGTGCCCCAGTTCCGCGGGATGGTCCACACCGTCCGTCACCTCGTGACGGTCGAGCCGATCGAGGGAGCTGACCGATGACTCTCAAGTTGCACAACCTGCGGCCCGCCCCGGGCGCCAAGACCACCCGGACCCGCGTGGGCCGTGGTGAGGCGTCCAAGGGCAAGACCGCCGGTCGTGGCACCAAGGGGACCAAGGCCCGCAACCAGGTCCCGGCCGGCTTCGAGGGCGGCCAGATGCCACTGCACATGCGGCTGCCGAAGCTCAAGGGCTTCCGGAACCCGTTCAAGGTCGAGTACCAGGTCGTGAACCTCGACCGCATCTCCGGGCTCTTCCCGGAGGGTGGCCAGGTCACGGTCGAGGACCTCGTGGCGCGCGGTGCCGTGCGCCGGGGCCACCAGGTGAAGGTGCTGGGCCAGGGCGAGATCGACGTCGCCGTCCAGGTGAGCGCCCACGCGTTCTCCGGTTCGGCGAAGCAGAAGATCGAGGCTGCCGGCGGGACCGCCACGACCCTGTGAGGCGTCCCTGTCGTGGCGTTGCGGGGCGCGGCCGGGCTCCCTCGGGAGCCGGCCGCGCCCGTCGCGCACGCGGGTGCGCCGACGATCTACCGAGATCGTGACTGTTAGGCTTCCCGCGGCTCCGGAAAGCCGCTGGGCCGCCCGTATCCGTGAGTCTGATCCCATGAGAGAGGGGACCCTGTGCTGAGCGCGTTCGCGAACGCCTTCCGGACTCCGGACCTGCGGCGCAAGCTGTTGTTCGTCCTCATGATCCTGGTGATCTTCCGGTTCGGCTCGCAGCTGCCGGCCCCCGGCGTCCACGTCTCCAACGTCCAGACGTGCATCGACGACGTCGCCAACTCCGGCGTCTACAGCCTGATCAACATGTTCTCCGGCGGCGCGCTCCTCCAGCTGGCCGTCTTCGCGCTGGGGATCATGCCCTACATCACGGCCGCGATCATCCTGCAGCTGCTGGTCGTGGTCATCCCGCGCCTGGAGACGCTGAAGAAGGAAGGCCAGCAGGGCCAGGCCAAGATCACCCAGTACACCCGCTACCTCACGCTCGGGCTGGCCCTGATGCAGGCGACCACCATCGTCGCGATGGCCCGCTCCGGCGCGCTCCTGCAGGGCTGCAACCGCCCGCTGCTGCACGACGACGACGTGACCACCTTCCTGGTCATGGTGCTCACCCTCACCGCGGGCACCGCGGTGATCATGTGGCTGGGCGAGCAGATCACCGAGCGGGGCATCGGCAACGGCATGTCCCTGCTGATCTTCTCCCAGGTGGTCGCGAGCTTCCCCGCGTCGCTGTGGCAGGTGCAGAAGACCCAGGGCTGGTGGACCTTCGGCATCGTGATGGTGGTCGGCCTGCTGATCGTGCTGGCCGTGACCTTCATCGAGCAGGCCCAGCGACGGATCCCGGTCCAGTACGCCCGCCGGATGGTGGGCAGCCGGATGTTCGGGGGCACCTCGACCTACATCCCGCTCAAGGTCAACCAGGCCGGCGTCATCCCGATCATCTTCGCCTCCTCGCTGATGTACCTCCCCGCGCTGCTGGTGCAGTTCAACCAGACCAGCGACTCCACCCTGATGCGCTACGTCAACGACTACCTGGTCCAGGGCGACCACCCGGTCTACATGGCGCTCTACTTCCTGCTGATCATCTTCTTCACCTACTTCTACGTCTCGATCACGTTCGACACCCACGAGGTCGCGGACAACATGAAGAAGTACGGCGGCTTCGTGCCCGGGATCCGGGCCGGCAGGCCGACCCAGGACTACCTGTCCTACGTCCTCTCCCGGATCACCTTCCCGGGCGCGATCTACCTCGGTGTGCTCTCGTTGATCCCGCTCGTCGCCTTCGCCGTGATCGGCGCCAGCCAGGACTTCCCGTTCGGTGGCGCCTCCATCCTGATCATGGTCGGCGTCGGGCTGAACACCGTGCAGCAGATCGAGAGACAGCTCCAGCAGCGCACCTAGGAAGGGTTCCTCAGCTGATGCGCCTGATCATCATGGGTCCGCCCGGTGCCGGGAAGGGGACGCAGGCCACCGTCGTGGCCGAGCGCTACTCGATCCCGGCGATCTCCACCGGGGACATCTTCCGCGCCAACGTCTCCGAGGGGACCGAGCTCGGCCGGGAGGCCAAGCGGTACATGGACGCCGGGGAGTACGTCCCCGACGAGGTGACCAACGCCATGGTCCGCGACCGGATCGCCCAGGCGGACTGCTCGAACGGCTTCCTCCTGGACGGCTACCCCCGCACCGTCGCGCAGGTGCGCGAGCTGGACGGGATGCTCGAGTCCTCGGGTGACCGGCTCGACGCCGCGCTCGTGCTCACCGTGGACGAGGACGAGCTGGTCCAGCGGCTGCTGCACCGGGCCGAGGTCGAGGGCCGCGCCGACGACACCGAGGAGGTCGTCCGGCGTCGCCAGGAGGTGTACGCCGAGCAGACCGCACCGCTCATCGAGGTCTACGAGGAGCGGGGGAAGCTCGTGCGCGTGGACGGCATGGGTGAGGTCGACGAGTTCACCGCCCGCATCTTCGCCGCGCTCGACGACGCCACGGGCTGAGCCGGGTTCCCGGCGTGCGGTGGCGTGATCGCGGGGTCGAGATCAAGACCCCCGAGCAGATCGACCTGATGCGTCGGGCCGGCCTGGTGGTCGGCGAGACCCTGGATCTGCTCCGTGGCTCCGCGCGGGCCGGGATGACGACGGCCGACCTCGACGCCCTGGCCGAGGACAGCATCCGCTCCGCGGGGGCGGTGCCCTCGTTCCAGGGCTACCAGGGCTTCCCCGCCTCGATCTGCACGTCGGTCAACGACGAGGTGGTGCACGGCATCCCCGGCCGCCGGGTCCTGGCCGACGGTGACGTGGTCTCCATCGACTGTGGCGCCATCGTGGAGGGGTGGCACGGCGACGCCGCCGTGACCCTGGCGATCGGGGAGGTCTCCGAGGAGGTCACCGGGCTGATGCGCGTCACCGAGGACGCGTTGTGGGCCGGCATCGCGGCGGCCCGGCAGGACGGCCGCGTCACCGACATCTCGCACGCCGTGGAGCGCCACGTCCGCGCCCGGGGCAACTACGGCATCGTCGAGGACTACGTCGGCCACGGGATCGGCTCGGCGATGCACCAGCCGCCCAACGTCCCGAACCAGGGACGTCGCGGCCGGGGGCCGACGCTCGTCCCGGGCCTGGCCCTGGCCGTCGAACCGATGGTGACCCTGGGCGGTGCCGCCGTGGACGTCCTCGACGACGACTGGACCGTCGTCACCCGGGACGGCCTCCCCGCCGCGCACTTCGAGCACACCTTCACCCTGACCCCGGAGGGGATCTGGGTGCTCACCGCCCTGGACGGGGGCCGGGCGCGCCTGGCCGACCTGGGCGCGCCGTACGGGGGGCCCGCGTGAGGTCCCCGGCGCTGTCGGTCCTCGACCTGGTGCCGGTCCGATCCGACCAGACCACCCAGGACGCGCTCAGGGCGACCCGGTCGCTGGCCGGCGTGGCCGACGAGGCGGGATACCGGCGCTACTGGCTCGCCGAGCACCACAACATGCCGTCGGTGGCCGCCACCAGTCCACCGGTCCTCATCGGCCTGGTCGCGGCGGCGACCGAGCGGATCCGGGTGGGGTCCGGCGGGGTGATGCTCCCCAACCACGCGCCCTTCGTCGTCGCCGAGCAGTTCGCGCTGCTCGAGGCGGCCCACCCGGGGCGGATCGACCTGGGGATCGGTCGGGCCCCGGGCACCGACCCGGTGACCCGCTACGTCCTGCGCCAGGGGGCCGGAGCCGGAGAGGAGGACCCCGTCGAGCGGTTCCCCGAGTACGTCGACGCCATCGTGGACATGATGGGCCCGGGCGTCGCCGTGTCGGTGGGCGGTCGGAGCCACGGGATCCGGGCGACGCCCCGGGCGGGCTCGGTGCCGCCGGTGTGGCTGCTGGGGTCTTCGGACTACTCCGCGCGGCTCGCGGCCGAGAAGGGGTTGCCCTACGTCTTCGCCCACCACTTCTCCGGACAGGGGACGGCGGAGGCGCTCGCGTCGTACCGTCGGGACTTCCGGCCCTCCCCGGAGTGCCCCGAGCCGAGGACCTTCCTGACGGTCAACGCCGTCGTCGCGCCGACGACCGCCGAGGCCGGGCGGCTCGCGACGCCGCAGCTGCTGATGATGCTCGCGCTGCGGACCGGTGCCCCGCTGTCGGCCCAGCACCTGGTCGAGGAGGCCGTGGCGGCCCGGGACTCGCTCCCCACCGAGCAGGCGGACCTGCTGGACCGGATGGCGCAGCGGTGGGTGATCGGGGACTCCGAGCACGCCGCGGACGAGGTACGGCGGCTCGCAGCCCGGTTCGACGTGGACGAGGTCATGGTGCACCCGGTCGCCGGCGCACCGGCGGGGACCGACCCCGACCGGAGCCCGGCACGCGAGGACACGCTCCGGCTCCTGGCGGGGGCACTCGACGCCTCCGACGATTAGGGTTTCCGCTCGGGCTCTGGCTAGACTGTCCAGTCGGCCCAACGTGGGCTCGTTCCGTGGTGCCTCGCGGCTGCCCGGACCACACCGCTCCATCGTGCCCGTGCGGGACATCGAGGATCTCGTGGTGTGTCCGGGATGAGGGGTCCGGACGGCTGCACGAGGTCCACGGACCACCTGTTCCGGCGTGCCCGGTGGCAGGTTCCGGAGGTTCCCGGGCCGGCCGGGTCCCGCCACCAGGCGGGGCACGGTGAAGGAACGGTAGGCACAGCGACGAGCAGATTGCGGAGGACATGCCGAAGAAAGAAGGCGTGATCGAGATCGAGGGCAGCGTGATCGAGGCTCTCCCGAACGCGATGTTCCGGGTCGAGCTGAGCAACGGTCACAAGGTCCTCGCTCACATCAGCGGCAAGATGCGCCAGCACTACATCCGGATCCTCCCCGAGGACCGGGTCGTGGTGG
>CAZRKV010000172.1:0-6366 GCA_964600305.1 uncultured Nocardioides sp.
GGGTACGCCGCGCGGCCACCTCGTCGATGCGGTCCAGGTCCAGCTCCTGCGGTGGCACGATCTCGAGGTCGTTGGCGGCGTTGAGCCAGCGGGTCTTCACCCCCAGGCTCTCCAGCACCTCGAGGAGCCGGTTGACCTCCTCGATGCGGGCCACCTTCCGCAGCACCGTGCGCCCGCGGTTGAGCAGCGAGGCGCACAGCAGCGCGACACCGGCGTTCTTCGAGGTCTTGACGTCGATCGACCCCGACAGGCGGGTGGGGCCGGTGACCCGCAGGTGCGTGGGGCCGGCGCCGAGGGCGACGATCTCGGAGTTCACCGCGTCACCGATCCGCGCGAGCATGTCGAGGCTGAGGTTCTGGTGGCCCTTCTCGATCCGGTTCACCGCGCTCTGGCTCGTGGCCAGCGCCTCGGCGAGCTGGGCCTGGGTCCAGCCGCGGTGCAACCGGGCATCGCGGATCAAGGTGCCGATCCGGGACAGGTAGTCGTGCGTCTGGGTCATGTCGGGAGGGTATCTCATATGTGAGATACCGATTCAAATTTGGCCCGTGCTCCGGCCCGGGGGAGGAGTGGGAGGATGCTGCCCATGCGTGCGACCACCCTTCACGGAGTCCGGGACATCCGCCTGAGCGAGGACGTCCCCGTCCCCACGATGCAAGCACCCACCGACGCCCTGATCAAGGTGACCGCCGGCTGCGTGTGCGGATCCGACCTGTGGAACTACCGCGGCGAGAACGAGATCACGCCGGGCGCCACGATCGGCCACGAGGCGATCGGGGTCGTCGAGGAGGTGGGAGCGGACGTGTCCTCCTTCCGGCCGGGCGACTTCGTGCTGGTGCCGTTCTGCCACGCCGACGGCACGTGCGCCCACTGCCGCGCCGGCATGCACTCGGCCTGCGACAACCTCGGGATGACCACCTCGGGGCAGGCGGAGTACGCCCGGGTCACGCAGGCGGAGGGGAGCCTGGTCCGCACCAGCGCCATGCCCGACGACGCCGACCTGCCCGCCCTGCTGGCCCTCACCGACGTGATGGCCACCGGGTGGCACGCGGCGGTGTCGGCCCGGGTGCGTCCCGGCGACACCGTCGCCGTGGTGGGTGACGGGGCCGTCGGCCTGTGCGGGGTCCTGGCCGCCGTCACCCTGGGGGCCGAGCGGGTGGTGGTGATGTCGCGACACGAGCCGCGCCAACGGCTGGCCCGTCGGTTCGGGGCCACCGACGTCGTGGAGACCCGGGGCAAGGAAGGCGCCCAGGAGGTCCTCGACCTGACCCGGGGAGTCGGGGCCGACGCGGTCCTGGAGTGCGTGGGCACCGACGAGGCGATGAAGACGGCCCTGCGCTGCGCGCGTCCCGGCGCCACCGTCGGGTTCGTGGGCGTCCCGCACGGCGTCCGGCTGCCCGCCGGGGTGATGTTCGCGCGGAACATCGGCGTGGCCGGGGGGATGGCCCCGGTCCGGGCCTACCTGCCGGACCTCCTCCGACGGGTGGAGGCCGGCGAGATGGACCCGGGCCCCGTCTTCGACCTGCAGCTGCCGCTCGACGAGGTCGCCGAGGCCTACCGCGCCATGGACCAGCGCGAGGCGATCAAGGTGCTCCTGCGCCCCTGACGATGCCTGACGGTGCCCGACGGGTGTCGCCACCCGGTGGTGTGGATTCTCCCGATGTGGGCATCCCGACGGGGCGCGGGCCCTACGCTGATCGAGCCGGGGGACACCATGTCCACCAGGGAACGGGAGCGTCGTGCTGGAGGCCCTGACCACCATCGCCGTCATCGGTGCGGTCGCGCTCGCCGTGCTCGGCGTCAGGATCTGGCGTCGCCAGGGAACCATCGCCGGGCTGGCGCTCGCGGTCGTGCTCGTGGCCGTCGCCTGGTGGGCGGCTGCGTACGCCCTGGAGATCTCCGACGACGGACTCGCCGCCCGGGAACGGTGGGGTGACCTCAAGTACGTCGGCATCACGCTGCTGCCGGCCGGGTGGATCGTCTTCGTGCTCGACTACACCGGTCGCACCCACCTGGTGGATCGACGCCTGGTCCTGCTCCTCCTCGTGGAACCCGTGCTGGTCTGGACGGCCCTGGCGATCCCCGCCACCCACGACCTGGTCCGGTCCTACCCGGAGTCCGTGCCGCCGGGGGAGGTGCCGGTGGCCGCGACCGGCCCGCTGTTCTGGGTGCACTTCGCCTACAGCAACGCCCTGCTCGTGGCCGGGACCGTCCTGCTGGTGGCCTCGGCGGTGCGCCTGGCCCGGACCTACCGGGTGCGCGCCTGGCTGCTCGTCGCAGCCGCGCTGCTGCCGTGGATGGCCAACATCCTGTACAACTTCGAGGTCGGCTGGTTCCGGGAGCGGGACCTCACCCCGCTCGCCTTCGTGGTCGCCGGGGGTGTCCTGATCGCGGGACTGGCGCGACCGCGACAGCAGCGCCTGAGCGACATCTCCTGGCACCAGTTGCTGGACTCCACCGGCCAGGGCCTGGTGCTGCTGGACGGGTTCGGCCGGGTCGTCGACGCCAACCCGACCGCGGTCGGGCTCCTGGGCCGACCGCTCGATGCCCTCCTGGAGCACCGCGCCGACCAGCTGCTGCCCGGTCTCGGGCCCGAGGCCGCCGTACCCGACACCTCGGCGGTCTCCTGGCAGGTCACCCTGCCCGGGACCGATGGGGGAGGGCAGCACCTGGCGATCACCCGACAGCCGCTGACCGACGACCGGGGGTCGCTCGAGGGGGCCCTGCTGGTGCTGCGCGACGTCACCCGCCGGGTGGAGGAGTCCCGCCGGATGGAGCACCTGCTCGCCGAGCGCACCAGGATCGCCACCACCCTCCAGGAGAGCCTGCTGCCGGGGCGGTTGCCGGCCGTGCCGGGCGCGGTCCTGGCCAGCCACTACCGGCCCGCCGGCGACGGCACCGAGATCGGTGGTGACTTCTTCGACGTCTTCGCCCTCGGCCCGAAGCGCTGGGGGGTCGTGCTGGGCGACGTCAGCGGCAAGGGCGCCGAGGCTGCCGCGACCACCGGCCTGGTCCGCTACACCTTGCGCGCCCATGCCGATCCGGACGCGCGACCCGCCCAGGTGCTGGGCCTGGTCAACGCCACCCTGCTCGCGGCCACCACCGACGAGCGCTACTGCACGCTCGTCTACGGGATCGCCGAGACGCGGTGCGAGGGCGGGCTGCGGATGTGCCTGTCGCTCGCCGGCCACCACGGCCCGCTCCTGCGCCACGCGGGGGGCCGGGTCGAGCAGGTGGGAGAGCCCGGCACCGCCCTGGGCCTGGTGGCCGACCCGCAGCTGATCGACACCGAGGTGGTGCTGCAGGCCGGCGACCTGCTGTGCCTGTTCACCGACGGCCTGGTCGAGGCCCGCCGGGGAGGCGAGTGGTACGACGCCGAGCACGTCGCGCAGGTGCTCGAGGGGGACACCGCGACGTCGGCCGACGCCGCGGTGGCCGCCATGGTGGACGGGGTCGAGCACTTCGAGGAGGGGCCGCCGGCCGACGACCTCGCGATCCTGGCGGTGCGGGCGACGTGATCGTCGGCACCGTCCGCGGGGCGGACGGTGGCCAGGGGTAGTTGGCCCGTGCCACTATCTCACCGTGAGCACCTCCACGGGGCCCGAGCATCCGCGGATCGAGGACCTGGCGCTGCTGCGGCGCGTCCGTGACCGCATCGACCGGGAGTACGCCGAGCCGCTGGACGTCGCCGCGCTGGCGCACGGGGTCCACATGTCCCCGGGGCACCTGAGCCGGGAGTTCCGGAAGGCCTACGGCGAGCCGCCGTACTCCTACCTGATGACGCGGCGGATCGAGCGGGCGATGACCCTGCTCCGGCGGGGCGAGCTGAGCGTGACCCAGGTGTGCTTCGCCGTCGGCTTCTCGTCCCTGGGCACCTTCAGCACCCGCTTCACCGAGCTGGTCGGCGAGCCGCCGAGCAGCTACCGCGGACGCCCCCACACCATCGCCGGGATCCCGCCCTGCATGGCCAAGCGCGCCACTCGACCGGTCCGCACCAGACCGGTCAGGAATCGAGAAGCGACCAACCCCGCCTCCTCCTAGCCTGACGGCCATGGACATCAGCATTCACAGCAGCTTCCTCCCACACACCGACGCGGAGGCCTCGCTCACGTTCTACCGGGACGCCCTGGGCTTCGAGCTCCGCCAGGACGTCGGGTTCGACGGCATGCGGTGGCTCACCGTGGGGCCGCCCCACCAGCCGGACGTCAACATCGTGCTCTACCCACCCACCGCGGACCCGGGGATCACCGACGAGGAGGGCCGGGTCATCACCGAGATGATCGCCAAGGGCACCTTCGGCAGCATCGTGCTCGCCAGCCCGGACCTGGACGCGGCGTTCGAGCGGATCCAGGCCCACGAGGTGGTCGAGGTGGTCCAGGAGCCGATGGACCAGGACTGGGGCGCCCGGGACTGCGCGCTCCGCGACCCCGCGGGCAACATGGTCCGCCTGCGGCAGGCGGAGTGATCTCCGGTGTGCACCCCCGGCCGGACCCCGCCACCCGACGCCCACCAGGCCAGGAGGACCGCTGACATGCCTGCCACCATCGGATCCGTCGTGGTCGAGGCCGACGACGTCGCCGCACCCGAACGGTTCTACGCCGCCCTCGGGCTCGCGGAGCGGGTCGGCGTCCGAGCGACCGACCAACCGTCATCCGGCTTCCACGGCTTCACGCTCTCGCTCGTCGTCCCCCGCCCGGCCACCGCGGACGCGTGGCTGAACACCGCAGTCGAGCTCGGTGCGACCCTGGTCAAGCCCGGACGGAAGAGCTTCTGGGGCTACGGGGGCTCGTTCCTGGCCCCGGACGGGTCGACCTGGACGGTCGCGAGCTCGACGAAGAAGGACGACGGGCCCGGGGCCCTGGAGCACGACGACCTGGTGCTCCTCCTCGGCGTCGACGACGTCAAGGCGGCCAAGCACCTGCACACCGAGCGTGGCTTCGAGGTCGCCAGGAGCTACGGCTCCAGGTACGTCGAGTTCGCGTCGCCGGGGGCGGGGTTCACCCTCGCCCTGCAGTCGCGCCGCGCGATCGCCAAGAACGCCGGCGTGGACCCCGAGGGCTCCGGGTCGCACCGGCTGGTCATCCACAGCGACGCGACCGAGCTCGTCGACCCGGACGGGTACGTCTGGGCACCGCCCGAGGCCTGACCCCACACACCGCTCACACCAGGAGAAGGGCGCCACCGTTGAGCACGCACCCCGCCGACCGCCACGACCTGATCCGCGTCCAGGGGGCGCGGGAGAACAACCTCAAGGGCATCTCCGTCGAGATCCCCAAGCGCCGGCTGACCGCCTTCACCGGGGTGTCCGGCTCGGGCAAGAGCTCGCTGGTCTTCGCCACGATCGCCGCGGAGTCGCAGCGGATGATCAACGAGACCTACAGCGCGTTCGTGCAGGGCTTCATGCCCACCCTGGCGCGCCCCGAGGTCGACCGGCTCGAGGGGCTCACCACCGCGATCATCGTGGACCAGGAGCGGATGGGGGCGAACCCGCGCTCCACCGTGGGGACGGCGACCGACGCCAACGCGCTGCTGCGGATCCTGTTCAGCCGGCTGGGGGAGCCCCACGTGGGCCCGCCGACGGCGTACTCGTTCAACGTCCCCACCCGCAAGGCGGGCGGGGTGATGAGCACCGAGAAGGGCGGCCGTGTCGAGAAGAAGGTGGTCAAGGAGGCGATCTACCTCGGCGGGATGTGCCCACGGTGCGAGGGCATGGGCCGGGTCTCCGACTTCGACCTGACGGCCCTGTACGACGAGACGAAGTCGCTGGCCGAGGGGGCGCTGACCGTCCCGGGCTACTCGATGGACGGCTGGTACGGCCGGGTCTTCAGCGGAGCCGGCCTGCCGATGGACACGCCGATCGCGCAGTTCACCACCAAGCAGCTGGACAAGCTGCTCCACGCCGCGCCGGAGAAGATCAAGGTCGACGGGGTGAACCTGACCTACGAGGGGATCATCCCGAAGATCCAGAAGTCGATGCTGTCCAAGGACCGCGAGGCGATGCAGCCGCACGTGCGCCGGTTCGTCGACCGGGCGATCACGTTCGACACCTGCCCCGAGTGCGAGGGCACCCGGCTCACGCCGGAGGCCCGCTCGTCGCGGATCCGGGGCAAGAACATCGCCGACCTGTGCGCGATGCAGATCGACGACCTGGCCGCGTGGGTCCGGGACCTGGACGAGCCGTCGGTCGGACCGCTGCTCTCGGGTCTGCAGCACCTCCTGGACTCGTTCACCGAGATCGGGCTGGGCTACCTGAGCCTGGAGCGCCCGGCCGGGACGCTGTCCGGGGGAGAGGCGCAGCGGACGAAGATGATCCGGCACCTGGGATCCTCGCTCACCGACGTGACCTACGTCTTCGACGAGCCCACGATC
>CAZRKV010000173.1:0-6358 GCA_964600305.1 uncultured Nocardioides sp.
GCCTACGTGCTCGACCTGGACCCGGGCCGGGTCAACCCCGAGCTGGTCGAGCTCGGCCCGGTCACCGGCCAGGCCGCCGAGGAGCTGGAGGAGCTGGTGCGGTCACACCGCGACGAGACGGGCTCCGACGTCGCCGAGGCCCTGCTGGCCGACTGGCCGCAGGCCCTCGCCCGCTTCACCGAGGTGATGCCCGGCGACTTCAAGCGGGTCCTCGCGGCCCGGAAGCAGGCCCTGGACGAGGGCCTGGACGAGGACCAGGCCGCGGCCCGGATCATGGAGGTGCTTCATGGCTGACCCGAAGGGATTCCTCAAGCACGGCCGCGAGGAGGCCGCGCGTCGCCCGGTCGAGGAGCGGGTGCGGGACTGGAACGAGGTCTACCCCGACGGGGTCGGCCGGGCCCTGCTCCCGATCGTCAACACCCAGGCCGGTCGCTGCATGGACTGCGGCATCCCGTTCTGCCACCAGGGGTGCCCGCTGGGCAACCTGATCCCGGAGTGGAACGACCTGGTCTGGCGCGACGACTGGGAGGGCGCGATCGAGCGCCTGCACGCGACGAACAACTTCCCGGAGTTCACCGGTCGGCTCTGCCCCGCCCCGTGCGAGCCGGCGTGCGTGCTCGGGATCAACCAGGACCCGGTGACGATCAAGAACGTCGAGGTCTCCATCATCGACCGTGCCTGGGAGTCGGGGACCGTGCAGCCCCAGCCCCCGGAGTGGCACACCGGGCGGACCGTGGCCGTGGTCGGTTCCGGCCCGGCCGGACTCGCCGTGGCCCAGCAGCTCACCCGCGTCGGGCACACCGTCGCGGTGTACGAGCGGGCCGACCGGATCGGCGGGCTGCTGCGCTACGGCATCCCCGAGTTCAAGATGGAGAAGAAGCACCTCGACCGTCGGCTGGACCAGATGCGGCACGAGGGCACCGTCTTCCGGCCCGGCGTCGACGTGGGCCACGAGATCACCGGCACCCAGCTGCGCCAGCGGTACGACGCCGTCGTGCTGGCCGTGGGCGCCACCAAGCCCCGGGACCTGCCGGTCCCCGGCCGCGAGCTGGAGGGCATCCACCAGGCGATGGACTACCTGCCGCAGGGCAACTGCGCCGCCCTGGGCGAGGAGGTGCCGGGCCAGGTGACCGCCGAGGGCAAGCACGTGGTGATCATCGGCGGGGGTGACACCGGCGCGGACTGCCTGGGCACCTCGACCCGGCAGCAGGCCGCCTCGATCACCCAGCTGGAGATCATGCCGCGACCCACCGACGAGCGACCCGAGCACCAGCCGTGGCCGACGTACCCGACCCTGTTCCGCGTCTCCGCGGCCCACGAGGAGGGCGGGGACCGGGTCTACGCGGTCTCGACCAAGGAGTTCCTGGCCGACGACGACGGGCACGTGCGGGCGCTGCGCCTGGTCGACGTGGAGATGCGCGACGGGCGGCCGACCGAGGTCGAGGGCACCGAGCGCGACATCCCGGCGGACCTGGTCCTGCTCGCGATGGGCTTCACCGGTCCCGAGACCGACGGCGTCGTCGAGCAGCTGGGTGTGGACCTCGACGAGCGGGGCAACGTCGCGCGCGACGAGCACTACGCGACGTCGGTGGACGGGGTCTTCGTGGCCGGTGACGCCGGTCGCGGGCAGTCGTTGATCGGGTGGGCGATCGCCGAGGGGCGCGCGGCCGCGGCCGGGGTGGATGCCTGGTTGACGGGGTCGACCACGCTGCCGGCCCCGATCCCGCCCACGGAGAGACCGATCTCGGTGTGAGCCGGATAGGGTCGGGGCGTGCGTAGAGCCAAGATCGTGTGCACCCTCGGCCCGGCCACCGCGACCCCGGAGACGGTCCAGGAGCTGGTCGACGCGGGCATGGACGTCGCCCGGCTGAACTTCAGCCACGGCACCCACGAGGACCATGCCCGCGCCTACCGGATGGTGCGGGAGGCGTCGGCGCGCCGGGACCGTGGCCTGGGCATCTTCGCCGACCTGCAGGGGCCCAAGATCCGGCTGGGCACCTTCGTCGACGGGTCGGTGCTGCTGGAGGCGGGCCAGGCGTGGACGATCACCACCAGGGCGGTCAGCGGCGACGAGCAGTGCGCCGGCACGACGTACGACGGCCTGCCGGGCGACGTCGCGCCGGGGGACCCGATCCTGGTCGACGACGGGCGGGTCCGGTTGCGGGTCACCTCGGTGGAGGGCACGGAGGTGCACACCGAGGTCGAGGTGGCGGGCCCGGTGTCCAACCACAAGGGCCTCAACCTGCCGGGGGTCGCGGTCTCGGTGCCGGCGATGTCGGACAAGGATGTCGAGGACCTGCGCTTCGCCCTGCGGCTCGGCGTGGACCTGGTGGCGCTCAGCTTCGTGCGGGGCGCGGAGGACGTCGAGGACGTGCGACGGGTGATGGACGAGGAGGGGTTCCGCGTCCCGGTGATCGCCAAGATCGAGAAGCCGCAGGCGATCGACAACCTCGACGAGATCGTGGCCGACTTCGACGCGCTGATGGTGGCGCGCGGTGACCTCGGGGTGGAGATGCCCCTGGAGGAGGTGCCGTTCCTGCAGAAGCAGGTGATCGAGAAGGCACGCACCAACGCCCGCCCGGTGATCGTGGCCACCCAGATGCTGGACTCGATGATCGGCAGCCCCGCGCCGACCCGGGCGGAGGCCTCCGACGTCGCCAACGCCGTGCTCGACGGTGCGGACGCCGTGATGCTGTCGGGGGAGACCAGCGTCGGGAAGTATCCCGTCGAGGCCGTGCGCACGATGTACCGGATCATCGAGGCCACCGAGGAGCACGGCCTCCGGCGCAGCATGATGGCCGAGATCGACTGGGACCCCCACACCCGTGGGGGCGTGATCGCCAAGGCGGCGGCCGAGGTGGCCGAGCGGATGGAGGCCCGCTACCTGGTGGCCTTCACCCAGAGCGGCGACTCGGCCCGGCGGCTCGCGCGGCTGCGGGTGCCGATCCCGATCCTGGCGTTCACCCCCGAGACGAGCACCCAGGCCCAGCTGGCCCTGACCTGGGGTATCGAGACCTTCTTGACCGCTCCGGTCGAGCACACCGACGAGATGGTGCGCCAGGTCGACGAGGCCCTGCTGCGCTTCGCCCGGGTGGAGGAGGGCGAGCTGGTGGTCGTGGTCGGCGGCAGCCCGCCGGGCATCCCCGGCTCCACGAACGCCCTGCGCATCCACCGGATCGGGGACGCGATCAACGAGGTGGCGCCGGCGTACCGCCGCGAGATGCGCTGAGGCTCGCAGCCGCGGCGGCCCTCAGCACTTGGGTCCGATCAGCGTGTCGAGCCCCGCGACCGCATCGCGCCGCGCGACCGAGAGTGTGCACCAGTTCATCGGGCGCCACGCGATGCCGGCCAGGTCGAGGGCCTCGCCGCACCATCCGCGGATCTCGGCGGAGTGGTTGGTGAACTGCCAACGGGGATACTCGTAGCGCTTGCGCCGCCCCGCCACGAGCCGGATCGTCCAGTTGGTGATCCGACAGCCGTCGGAGTGGAAGAGCCCACGCAGGAAGTCGCCCGGGTGCTGCTCGACCATCGCCCACTGCCAGTCCTGCATCCCGAGCTCCCGCTCGTGCTTCCTGCCCGGTCCGTGCTGGGGGAACAGGCACGGCCAGTGCTTCCAGCCCATCGTGGTGATGAGGCATCCCGGGACGACGCGCACGTGGGGGAGGCCGCCCGGCTTCACCCGGCGCATCGCCTCGGCCACCTGGTCGTTGCAGCCCGGGTAGCGCAGGTCGTTGAAGACGTGCAGGGAGAAGACACCTCGCCGTGAGGCACTGATGTGCCCGTCCCCCAAGTACCACCCGAACAGGGCGGCGTACGCCGAAGGATCGAGGTCCGCTCCTTCGCACCGGGGGCACCGGGCCACGGTGTGGGACTGTCCGCGAGGCTTGCCGCGACGCTGGTACTCCCGCCGCCAGCGCCGGATGGTCTTGACGGCGACGCCGTGCCGAGCAGCGTTGTCCGCATCGGGCATACCCGCATCGGAGGCTGCGAGCGCGCTGGCGACGACCGCGTCCGACCGGATGTGCACCATGCCGGGAGCCTCCCAGCCACCACCGACAGGCCGGACCTTGCTCGGTGCCGGGTGTGGGACTCGAACCCACACGCCCTTGCGGGCAACGCATTTTGAGTGCGCAGTGTCTGCCTATTCCACCAACCCGGCCGGCGGCTGCACACGCTACCGGACCTCAGTCCGCGGCCGTCCCGGGGAGTCCGGCATCGCGCCCGGCCACTAGCCTTGACCCGTGACCGAGACCAGCAGCCGCCGCCGCGTCGTCATCGCCGAGGACGAGGCCCTGATCCGGATGGATCTCGCGGAGATGCTCGCCGACGAGGGGTACGACGTCGTGGGCGAGGCCGGGGACGGCGAGCGGGCCGTGGCCCTGGCCGAGGAGCACCGGCCGGACCTGGTGATCGTCGACGTGAAGATGCCGGTGCTCGACGGCATCGCGGCCGCGGAGCGGATCGCGGAGCAGCGGATCGCCCCGGTGGTCATCCTGACCGCCTTCTCCCAGCGCGAGCTGGTCGAGCGCGCCCGGGACGCCGGTGCGATGGCCTACCTGGTCAAGCCGTTCTCCCAGTCCGACCTGGTGCCGGCGATCGAGATGGCGCTGAGCCGCTTCGCCGAGCTGCACCTGCTCGAGCAGGAGGTCGCCGACCTCAACGAGCGGCTCGAGACCCGCAAGGCGGTGGACCGGGCGAAGGGGGTGCTCCAGGTGGAGCTGTCCCTGAGCGAGCCCGAGGCGTTCCGCTGGATCCAGAAGACCGCCATGGACCTGCGGCTGTCGATGCGCCAGGTGGCCGATGGCGTGGTGGCGCACGGCGCCTCCCTCGGTGAGGGCCGCTGACCCGCGCCACGGCGCCCTTCCTCACGTCTGGATAACGATTCCGGCAACCCGCGCGAACGGGCCTGCGGCGGCCTGTCGTTCTGCTAGCGTCCCCTCAAATCGAGGCCATGTGAACTCGGTCACTCGACCGAGCCGGACCATGGTTCCGCATTCGCACACAAGGAGTACGCAGTGCGCACACCCACGAGCACGAAGAGGGTCGCCATCGCCGCGATGGCGCTCCTGATGACCGCCGCCTGCGGCGGCGACGGCGGTGACAACGGCAATGGCGGCGGCGAAGGTGGCGGCGAGGGCGAGGGCGGCACCCTCTCCTTCGGCTACGTCCTCCCCGAGACCGGCGACCTGGCCTTCCTGGGCCCCCCGCAGATCGAGGCCATGGGCTACGCGATCCAGGAGATCAACGACGCCGGCGGCGTCCTGGGCAACGAGATCCCCGACCCGGTCTCCGGCGACGAGGCCAACGACGCCGCGATCGCGAACCAGTCGGCCGACCGGGTGCTGAGCTCGGACGTGAGCGCGCTGATCGGTGCGGCGGCCTCGGGCATGTCGCTGGCCATCATCGACAAGGTGACCGGCGCCGGCGTGGCGCAGTGCTCGGGCTCCAACACCGCCCCGACCTTCACCGACTACGAGGACGACGGCTTCTACTTCCGCACCGCGCCCTCGGACGCGCTGCAGGGCCCGGTGCTCGCCGACACCATCGTCAACGACGGGCACAGCAACGTCGCGATCGTGGCCCGCGCCGACGACTACGGCCAGGGCCTCGCGGACGCCACGGCGACCGCGCTGGAGAACGCCGGGGCCACGGTGGCCCTCAACGAGACCTACGACCCGAAGACCACCAACTTCGACGCCACGGTCCAGGCGATCAACAGCGCCAACCCCGACGCCGTCGTGGTGATCGCCTTCGAGGAGGGCACCGAGATCATCAGCGGCGTGATCGAGGCCGGGATGACGCCGCCCGACACCGGGCTGTACGGCGCGGACGGCCTGCGCAACACCGACCTGCCGAACCTGGTCTCGTCGAACGACCCGGCCGTGCTGTCCGGCATGAAGGGCACCGCCCCCGCCTCGGCCGACAACGAGGAGTTCGTCAGCGGCCTGCAGGAGTTCGCGCCCGACCTCGAGGAGACCCAGTTCGCCCCGCAGGTCTACGACTGCGTGAACATCATCGCGCTGGCCGCCGAGGACGCCGGGTCCGCCGACGCCGCGGACTTCAAGGACTCCGTCGTCGGGGTGACCAAGGACGGGGAGCAGTGCGGCAACTTCGAGGAGTGCAAGCAGCTCCTCGACGACGGCGAGGACATCGACTACGAGGGGGCCAGCGGTTCGCTGGACTTCATCGACGCCGGTGAGCCGGGTGTGGCCAACATCGAGGTGTACGGCTACAACGACTCCGGCGAGCTCGAGACCCTCGACACCGTGGAGTCCCAGCCCGCCGAGGAGTGAGCCGGACGCTCCGGAGCACGACTCCGGGCACGACACAGGGGCCCTGCCGATCCGGCAGGGCCCCT
>CAZRKV010000174.1:0-6317 GCA_964600305.1 uncultured Nocardioides sp.
CTTGATCGCCTGGATCCCCATCAGGGCCCCGGCCAGGCGGGCGTCCAGGCGGCGGTCCCAGTGCACGTGCGAACCCAGCCCCGGGGGCACGCCGTGGGCCACGACCTCGACCACCCCGCCCAGGGTGTCGCCGGCCTTGTGGGCGGCGTCGATGGCGGCGACCATCTGCTCGCTCGCCCCGGGATCCAGGCAGCGGACCGGGTCCTCGTCGAGGCGGGCGAGGTCGTCGGGCCCGGGCACCGAGCCGTACGGCGCGGCGACGCCGCCCAACTCGACCACGTGCGAGAGCACCCGGATGCCGACCGCCTGCTCCAGGAAGTTGTGGGCCACCCGACCCAGCGCCACCCGGGCCGCGGTCTCGCGGGCGGAGGCACGCTCGAGGACGGGCCGGGCCTCGTCGAAGTCGTACTTCTGCATCCCCACCAGGTCCGCGTGGCCGGGCCGGGGCCGGGTCAGCGGGGCGTTGCGGGCCAGGGAGGCCAGCTCCTCGGGGTCCACCGGGTCGGCGGACATCACCGTCTCCCACTTCGGCCACTCGGTGTTGGCCACCTGGACGGCGACCGGGCCACCGAGGGTGCTCCCGTGCCGCACCCCGCCGACGAAGGAGACCTCGTCGGCCTCGAACTTCATCCGGGCACCCCGCCCGTAGCCCAGCCGTCGCCGGGCCAGGGACTCGGCGATGTCGGCGGTGGTGACCCGGACGTGGGCGGGCAGCCCCTCGAGGATCGCGACCAGGGACGGGCCGTGGGACTCGCCCGCGGTGAGCCAGCGCAGCATGGCGTCAGTGTTTCACGAGCGCCGGCCGCCCCGGTCGGGGGCGGTCACCCGGCGAGACCGGCCGCGAGCAGGGGTGGCAGCACCACCCCGAGCACCGCCCCGGCGAGCATGAACGGCCCGAACGGGAACGCCCGCCGCCGGACCACCCGCAGCAGCGAGAGCAGCCCGCCGATGACGCCGCCGAGCAGGAACCCGACCCAGATCCCGAACAGCAGCTGCACCCAGCCGACGTACCCGAGCGCGAGGCCGAGCACCCCCGAGAGCCGTACGTCGCCGTACCCCATCCCGCGGGGGTGGACCAGCCAGAGCACGAGGTAGAGGCCCCCGGCGACCAGCCAGCCCCAGCCCGCCCGGATCACCGCGTCGGTGTCGCCGGTGACCAGCCACCCCACGACCACGAGGGCGACGACGACGCCGTAGGAGGGCGCGATCAGCCGGGTCGGGAGCAGCATGGTGCGCCAGTCCACGACCGCCAGGGCGACCCCGACCGGCACCAGGTAGAGCAGGAAGGTCAGGGGCCAGGCCCACCCGACGGCGTACCCGAGCAGCGCGCCGGTGACGGCGCTGGCCAGCGCGGACCGCCACGCGAGGCCGGGGAGCGCCGCGATGTCGGCGTAGGCCTCCTTGCCCGGCTCCACCGGCGGCGTCGCGTCGCTCTCGTCGACGGCCGGAGCCGCCGGGGCGTGGTCGCCACCGCCCACCTGCGGGTCGGGCCGGGACTCGGTCGCCGGCTCGGACCCCGGCCCGGGATCCGGCCCGGGATCCGGCCCAGTGTCCGACTCCGGGTCCGGCTCCGGGTCCGGCTCCGGCAGGGCCGCCACCAGCCGGGGCACCGCGAGCCCCGCGAGCCCGCAGGCCAGCGCCGCGAAGCCGGCGGTGTCGAGGTGTGCAGCCCAGTCCACGTCGCGGACCCTATCGGCCGAGGGCCGCCTCGCCGGCCGCGCGCATGGGTGCCAGCGGGGCCGAGTGCCCGGTGAAGATCTCGAACTGCCACGCGGCCTGGTGCACCAGCAGGTCCAGGCCCCCGACCAGGGTGCGTCGGCCCTCCGTCGCGGCGCGCGCCAGCGGGGTCGGCCACGGGTCGTAGAGGACCTCGAAGACGACCGGGACGTCACCGGTGCGCTCCAGCAGTGCCTCGTCCTGGGCGACGGCGGGGATCGTCGAGACCAGCACGTCACCCACCACCGGCGCCGCCAGGGAGGCGGTGCGCACCTCCAGCGACGCGGGGAACCGGTCCGCCGCGGCGAGCGTCTCCGCGGCGCGGGCCGGGTCCCGCACGTGCAGCACGAAGCGGCGACAGCCGAGCTCGGCCAGGGCGAGCAGGACCGACGCAGCGGTGGCGCCCCCACCCAGGATGGCTGCCCGCTCGATCGGGCCGGCACACCGCTCGCGGATCGCAGCCACGGCCCCGGGCACGTCGGTGTTGTCCCCGGCGAGGCCGTCGTCCTCGAGGACCAGGGTGTTCACGGCCCCCGCCATCCGGCCGCGGTCCGAGACCGACGTGAGCAGCGGCATCGCCTCCCGCTTCAGCGGCATCGTCAGCGACAGCCCCCGCCAGGTGGGGTCGAGCGTGGCCAGGAACCCGGCCAGCCCGCCGGACGGCACCCGGTGGGCGTCGTAGGACCAGTCCAGCCCGAGGGCGGCGTACCCGGCGCGGTGCAGGACCGGGGACAGCGAGTGCGCGATCGGGTCCCCGAGCACCCCGCACCGCCGCGCCCCTCCCGGGCCGGTCCCGCCGTCGGCCATCGGATCAGCAGCGCCCCTCGTTCTCGCGGCACCACTCGCGGAGCCGCTCGACGTTGTCGGCGTGCTCGCCCTCGGTGGTCGCGAAGGCGCTCTCGCCGCTGTCGAGGTCCACGGCCACGAAGTAGCAGTAGCCCTCGTCGGTGGGGGCGAGCGCGGCCTGGAGCGCCTCCATCCCGGGCGAGGCGATGGGGCCGGGCGGGAGGCCGGTCTGGCGGTAGGTGTTGTACGGCGAGTCGGACTCCCGCGCCTCGTCGTCGGTGAAGACGCTCCCGGTGCCGCCACCGCTGAGGAAGTGCACCGTGGAGTCCATCTGCAGCAGGCCCTCGGGCACCCCCTCGGACGCGCACGTGCCGTCGAGGCGGTTGTAGATCACCTCGGCGACCGCGGGGAAGTCCTCGGACCGGCTGACCTCCTTCTCGATGATGCTCGCCACCGTCACCAGCTGGCGCCGGTCCAGGCCGACGTCCGAGGCCTGGCCCACCGGCACCTCCTGCGCGGCGGACTTGTACTGGGCGACCATCCGCTCGAGCATCTGTGCCGGCTTCGTGCCGGGCTCGAAGTCGTAGGTCGCCGGGAAGAGGAAGCCCTCCGGGTCGCCCTGGGCGTACGGCGGCAGCCCCAGCGCGTCGACCCGGTTCTCCAGCACCCGGCGGAAGCGGCCCCGTCCGAAGTCGGTCTCCTCGGCCAGCCGCTCGGTGACCTGGTCGACGCGGAAGCCCTCGGGGATCGTCACGCTGGTGCGGACCACGTTCTCGGGATCCATGAGCACGTCGAGGGCGTCGGCGGCGGCCATCTCCTCGCGCAGCTCGTAGTGCCCGGGCTGGATGTTCGAGGCCCCGTCCTCGTGGGCGGCGGCGTTGGTGAAGGCGGTCACCGACGCGACCACGCGCTCGGACTTGAGGGTCCGGCCGATGGCGGCGACGGAGTCGCCCTCCTGCACCTCCACGAGCACCTGGCCGCTCCCGGGTCCGGAGTAGTCCTCGGCGTCGTCGAACTGGGCCCGCAGCAGGTCGACGCCCCGGTCGACGGCGAACCAGAACCCGCCCACGAGCACCACCAGCGCGATGAGCGCGGCCAGGCAGCCCGGCCAGCGCCGCTTGCGCGGACCCTTGCGGGCGCCGGGCTCGTCGGCCGGTGGCTCCTCCCCGCCCGGGGCGATCTCCAGACCGGCGTCAGTCATGGAACTCCTCGAGGATCTCACCGGGGGCGGTCTGGCTGCCGCGCTCGGTGTCCAGCGCGTGCTGGAGGATCAGTACGGCGGCGGCCTGGTCGACCACCGCGCGACGCTTGCGGCCCTTCTTCCCCCGTTCCCGGAGCATCGACTCCGCTGACACCGTCGTCAGGCGCTCATCACACAGCCTCACCGGCACCGGTGCAATGCGGCGCGCCAGGGCACGGGCGAACTCGCGGGTCCGCCGGGCGGCCGGCCCCTCGCCCCCGGAGAGCGAGCGCGGGAGGCCCACCACCACCTCGAACGCCTCCTCCTCGGCCACGAGGTCGGCGATCCGGTCCAGGTCGCCCTCGCCGCGCCGGACCGTCTCGACCGGGGTGGCGATCATGCCGGAGGGGTCGCTGCGGGCCACCCCGATCCGCGCGTCACCGGGGTCGATGCCGAGCCGTACGCCGTGCCTCATCGCCGCGGTCAGGCCCCGACCGTCCGGGCGACCTCGGTCTCGACCTGCGCCAGGGCCTCGTCGATCCGCGAGGGGTCGGCGCCACCGCCCTGGGCGATGTCGGCCTTGCCGCCGCCCTTGCCCCCGAGCAGCGGACCGATCGCCCGCACCAGCTCGTCGGCGCCGAGGCCGCGCTCGCGGGCGGCGTCGTTGGTGGCGGCCACCACGGAGACCTTGCCGTCGGACTCCCCCACCACGACCACCACACCGGGGCGGCCCGGGTCCAGGCGGCCGCGGACGTCGAGCGCCAGGGTGCGCACGTCACCACCCCCGGCCCCCGCGACCCGGTGGGCGACGACGGCGACCCCGTGGACGTCCCGGGCCGCGGCGGCCAGGTCCCCGGCCTGGGCCAGGACCTGGGCGAGCCGCGCCTTCTCCAGCTCCCGCTCGGCGGCCCGCAGCCGCTCGACCATGTCCTCGACCCGGCCCACGACGTCGTCGGGGCGGGCACGCAGCAGGCCGGTGAGCTGGGAGACCACGTCCCGTTCGCGGGCGAGGTACTCGAAGCCCTCCAGCCCGGTGAGCGCCTCGACCCGTCGGTTTCCCGACCCGACCGAGGACTCGCCGGTGAGCACGATGGTGCCGACCTGGGAGGAGTGCTCCACGTGGGTGCCGCCGCAGAGCTCGCGCGACCACGGGCCGCCGATCTCCACGACGCGCACCTGGCCCTCGTCGTAGGTCTCGCCGAAGAGGGCGAGAGCGCCCCACTCCTTCGCCTCGGACAGGGTCATGTACTGCCAGCCGACCGGCAGGTCCGCACGGAGCGCGGCGTTGGAGACCTGCTCGACGTCGTGCATCTGCTCCGGGGACAGCGACGTGCTCCAGCCGAAGTCCAGGCGCAGGTATCCGGGTCGGTTGAACGAGCCGGACTGCAGGGCTGCGGGGCCGAGCACCTCCCGCAGGGCGGCGTGGACGATGTGCGTGCCGGAGTGGGCCTGTCGGGCGCCGGTGCGCCACTCGGGGTCGACCTGGGCGTGCAGCTTGGCCCGGCGGGCCCCCGCCCGCGACCCGGTGGGGGCCTCGAACTCCCCGTCGACGACGCGCACCTGGTGCACCACGAGCCCGCGGACCGGGCGCTGCACGTCGAGGACCTCGAACCGTCCGCCCTCGAACTCGATGATGCCGGCGTCGGCGGCCTGGCCACCGGACTCGGCGTAGAACGGGGTGCGGTCCAGCACCAGCTCCCCGACCTCGCCGGACCCCAGCCGGGAGGTGGGCGCGCCCCGGCTGAGCAGGGCGAGAGGGTGCGACTCGGTCTCGAGGGTCTCGTAGGCCAGCCAGTCGGTGGGCCCGTGCTCGTCGAGGATCCCGCGGTAGACGCCGGTGTCGGCGTGCTGCCCCTTCTTGGCGCGGGCGTCGGCCTTGGCGCGCTCGCGCTGCTCGGCCATCAGGTGGCGGAATCCCTCCTCGTCGACCTGGAGGCCGGCCTCGTCGGCCATCTCGAGGGTGAGGTCGATGGGGAACCCGTAGGTGTCGTGGAGCGAGAACGCCTTGGCCCCGGAGAGGCGGGTGCCGCCGGACTCCTTCACCTCGGTGGCGGCCAGGTCGAAGATCTGGGTGCCGGCCTGCATCGTCTTGCGGAACGCGTCCTCCTCGGCGTAGGCGACGCCCGCGATCCGGTCGAAGTCCGCCTCGAGCCCGGGGTAGCCGGCCTTCATCCACGAGCAGCTCACGGGGAGCAGCTCGGGCAGGGCGCGGTCCTCGTACCCCAGCAGCCGCATCGAGCGCACCGCGCGGCGCAGCAGCCGGCGCAGGACGTACCCGCGGCCCTCGTTGCCAGGGGTGACGCCGTCGCCCATCAGCATCAGTCCGGAGCGGACGTGGTCGGCCACGACGCGGAACCGGACGTCGTCGGCCTCGTCGGCGCCGTACCGCTTGCCGGTGAGCTCGCTGGCGCGCTCGATGACGGGGAACATCTCGTCGATCTCGTACATGTTCTCCTTGCCCTGCAGCAGGAAGGCCACCCGCTCCAGGCCGAGACCGGTGTCGATGTTCTTCGAGGGCAGGGGTCCGGAGACGTCGAAGTCGTCCTTGGCCCGCACCTCCGACAGGGACTCCTCCATGAAGACCAGGTTCAAGATCTCGAGGAACCGGTCCTCGTAGACGACCGGTCCCCCGTCC
>CAZRKV010000175.1:0-6289 GCA_964600305.1 uncultured Nocardioides sp.
CCCAGACGTAGGGGATCTTCAGGAAGTACGCCGCGTCGTTGACCATGTAGCGGGTCGCGAAGTTGTCGGTGCCGTCCAGGATCAGGTCGTAACCCTCGAAGACGTCCATCACGTTGTCGTTGTCGAGGCGACCCTCGTGGATGACGACGTCGACCAGCGGGTTGACCTCCTTGATGGAGTCCCGGGCCGACTCGGACTTGGGCCGCCCGATGTCGGACTGGCCGTGGATCACCTGGCGCTGCAGGTTGGACTCGTCGACCTCGTCGAACTCGGCGATGCCCAGCGTGCCGACTCCGGCGGCGGCCAGGTAGAGGAGGGCCGGGCTGCCCAGGCCGCCGGCGCCGATCACCAGCACCTTGGCGTTCTTCAGCCGCTTCTGACCCTGCATCCCCACGTCCGGGATGATCAGGTGGCGGCTGTAGCGGCGTACCTCGTCGATGTCCAGCTGGTCGGCCGGCTCCACGAGTGCGGGATAGGACACTGGGGTGCTCCTCGGTGCGGTCGTCTGGGTGTCCCGGGGGGAACAACCGGGCACCCCGCCATGTTCCCCACCGGCCCAACGGAACCGGTCCGCCGTCTTGACATCCGGACGGTCGCCTGACACGCGGACGCCGGGTCCGGCCCCGGGTGACCCGCGGGTAGGCTGCAACCACTCCCCGACCGGGAGCGAGGAGGGAGGAGCCCACGTGACCACGACACCCCCCGGCGTCGCCTCACCCCGCCCACGCGGAGGGCGGCTGCCGCGCCGCGAGCGCCGCGCGCAGCTGCTGGAGTCGGCCCTGGAGGTCTTCGTCGCCCAGGGCTACCACGCCGCCGCGATGGACGACATCGCCGAGCGCGCGGGGGTCTCCAAGCCGGTGCTCTACCAGCACTTCCCCGGCAAGCTCGACCTCTACCTCGCCCTCCTGGACGCCTCGTGCGACACCGTGATCGACGACTGCCGACGCGCCCTGGAGTCCACGCACGACAACCAGCAGCGGGTCGAGGCGGCGATCTCGGCGTTCTACAGCTACGTGGCCGGTGACACCGGCGCGTTCCGCCTGGTCTTCGAGTCGGACCTGACCAGCGAGCCGGCCGTCCGCGCCCAGGTCGACCGGGTCACCAACGACTGCGCGGACCTGATCGCCGAGGTGATCACCGACGACACCGGGCTCCCGGTCGACGCGTCCCGCCTGCTGGCGGTCTCGCTCGTGGGCATGGCCCAGGTCAGCGCCCGCTACTGGCTGTCCGAGAGTCCCGACATCGACCGTGACACCGCCTCCGGCCTGGTGGCCGGGCTGGCCTGGAGCGGCATCCGGGGCTACCCCCTCACCGACGACTCGTCACCGACGAGCTGACACGAACAGGAGCACCACGTGGAGGTCAAGATCGGCGTCCAGAACGCCACCCGCGAGCTCATCCTCGACAGCGACGAGGCCCTGGAAACCATCGAGGGGCGGATCGCCGACGCCGTGGAGTCGGGCGGGTTGTTGAGCCTCACCGACACCAAGGGACGGCGCACCGTGGTCCCGGGCGCCAAGCTCGCCTACGTCGAGCTGGGTGGCAGCACCGTCGGCGCGGTCGGCTTCCGCAGCTGAGGGCCCGCGCCCCGAGTCACCCGGGCTTGGCCGCGAGCATCGACACCGACCGGACGCCGTAGGTCCGTGAGGCCCCCTGCGCCTGGTCGGACAGGAAGCCGTAGTCGTTCACCCGGACCGTGCGCACCTCGAGACCGGCCCCCTCGACCAGCGCCCGGTAGTCGTCGGTCTGGGCGGCACCCCCGATGCACGAGGCCCAGAGGTCGGTGTCGGCGGTGATCGCCGGCTCGAGGTGCTGCTCGGTGACGATGTCCGCGATCGCCAACCGGCCCCCCGGACGCAGCACCCGGGTCGCCTCGGCGAACACCCGCGCCTTGTCCGCCACCAGGTTGATCACGCCGTTGGAGACGACGCAGTCGGCGCAGGCGTCGGGGAACGGCAGCGCCTCCAGCCGGCGCTCCCAGAACTCCACCGTGCCCGCCGATCCGGCCTCCTCGACCAGCCGCGTCGCCTTGCGGTGCTGCTCGGGGGTGAAGTCGACGCCACGGACCGACCCGCCGGGTCCGACCAGGTGGGCCGCGACGAAGCTGTCGGTGCCCGAGCCCGCCCCCAGGTCGACCACGTCCTCGCCGGGGCGCAGTCCGGCCAGGTCGAAGAACCAGCCGACGCCGGCGAAGGAGTCCAGCGCCGCCGGGGGTACGGCGTCCAGGAGGTCGGCCGGGTAGCCGAGCCGCTCGGCCAGCGCCCGCCCGGTCTCGAAGTGGAAGGGCGCGTGCGGGCGCTCGGCGACGTCCCGGTACATCTGCTGCACCTTCACGTCGAGCTCGTGGGTGTCGATGGTGGTCATGGGTCCTCCTCGGGTGGGGCCGGCGGGGTGGGTCGGCCCTGCGTGGGGCCGCTGTGCCGACACCGAGTGGGACGTCGGGACGGGGCCGCCTTGATGCGACCGTCTCCCCGGGGCGGTTGCGCTGCGACCGGTGCAACAACAGACTGGCCTCCGGACGTCCCACAGGAGTGGGTGCGATGTCAGCGGAGCCGCGGGGGACGCAGGAGGCCGGGAGCCGCCCGGTCTTCGGGGACCTCGCGCGCGACCAGCTCCCCCGCCTGTGGTCGATGGCCCGCCGGATGCTCGGTGACGACGGGGAGGACGCCGTCCAGGAGTGCCTGATCAAGGCCTTCCGCCACTACGACCGGCTCGAGGACCCCGCCGCCGCACCCGCCTGGCTGACCAGCATCCTCGTGAACTGCGTGCGCGACCGGATCCGGACCCCGGGTGCCCGAGGTGGACGTGGCCGAGGTCGAGGACTTCTCCCTCTTCCGCACCATCGCCGAGGAGGACCCCTTCCCCTACTCCGACTCCCTGCACCTGGACTTCCTGGCCGGCTTCGGCCCCGAGGACCTCCGCGCGGTGCTGATGGGCCTCCCGGAGCACTACCGGATCCCCCTGGTGGTCGTCTACATGGACGGCTACAAGGCGCGGGAGCTCGCGGACATGCTGGACGCGCCCCTGGGCACGGTGCTGGCCCGACTGCACCGGGGCCGCAAGCTCTTCGAGCGCGAGCTGTGGGAGTACGCCGAGCGCACCGGGCTGCTGCGGGCAGAGCCGGTGGGGAGGTGAGGCACGTGCTCAGCTGTGCCGAGGCGGTGGGCCGGCTCTGGGAGTACCTCGACGGGACCCTCGACCGGGCCGACACCGACCTGGTCGAGGAGCACCTGGCGCGGTGCCGACGGTGCTGCGGCGAGCTCGAGTTCGCCCACGAGCTGAGGCGACTCCTGGCGTCGGGTCGCGACCTGCCGGTCCCGGAGGAGTCGCGGCAGCGCCTGGAAGACGTCCTGCAGCACCTGGAGGAGGAGTGAGGATGACCCGAGACCTGATGCACGGCGAGGAGATCCGCGAGATCGTCCGCAACGCCTACCGGCACGTCCCGCCCACCACCGCGGTGGTCGCCGATCGCCTCTACGACGAGGACCAGCTCGCGCTCGTGCCCCGGGTGGCCAGGGACCGGGCGCTGGGGGTGGCCAACCACCTGCGCCACGCGGACCTCCGGGCGGGCGACGTGGTGCTGGACCTGGGGTGCGGGGGCGGCATCGACACCGTGCTCGCCGGGCACGCCGTGGGCCCCCAGGGCCGGGTGGTGGCCCTGGACTTCGTGGTCATCTCCAACGGCGTGGTCAACCTCTCGGCCCGCAAGGCCCGGGCCATGGCGGAGGCCGCCCGCGTGCTCCGACGCGGGGGGCGGTTCTGCGTCTCCGACCTGACCGTCGAGCAGGAGGGGCTCCCCCCGGAGATCCTCACCCAGCCCGCGGCGTGGGCCGGGTGCGTGGCCGGGGCCCTCTCCGAGGAGGACTTCGTCGCCAAGCTGGCTCGCGCCGGGTTCCGGGAGATCCACGTGCTCGAGCGCCGTCCGCTCTCGATCGACGACTGCGCGCTCTACCCCCTCTTCCCGCCCGAGGTGATCGACCTGATGCGGCGGATGCTTCCCCCCGAGCGGCACCCCTCCGTCGCGGTCGCCGCGGTGGTCTCGGCGGTGGCCCCGGGCGGGTGACTCCGGACTGCCCCGGTGCTGCATCAATGCCGTCCGCGGTGACGTCCTCACGGGCAGGACGAACACCCGAGGAGGAGCCACGATGAGTGACACGATGAGTGACACGACGAGTGACACGACGAGTGACACGACGAGCACCGCCACCGCCACGGTCCGCAACGGCATCGACGTCGACCAGCTGCTGGCGACCATCGGCGCGATCGAGGAGGACCCGACCGCGGGGTCCTTCACCTTCCGCGCGAGCAGTGCCTGGCGGGACGGCACGCACAACACCGGTGAGATCGGCACGTTCCGGCACGCGGGCCAGGAGGACGCGTCGCGCAGCGCCCCGTTCCGCACCGAGGGCGACGAGCCGCCCGTGCTGCTCGGCGAGAACCGGGCCCCCAACGCCGTCGAGCTGGTCCTGCAGGCCCTGGCCTACTGCTACGCCGTCGGGTACGTCGCCAACGCGGCGGCGCGCGGCATCGAGCTCACCCGGATGGACTACGAGGTGGAGGGCGACTTCGACGCCCGCTCCTTCCTCGGCCTCGACGGCCCCCGGGCCGGGTTCACCGAGATCCGGGTGAAGGGCACCGTGGCCAGCCCGAACGCCAGCTCCGAGGAGCTGTCCGAGCTGTGCCGCTACGTGCAGGACACCTCACCGGTGCGCGACTGCCTGACCCGTCCGGTCCCGGTGCACACCACCCTCGACACGGACGGCTGAGGTCAGGAGTCCAGGCCCAGCCGGCTCATCCGGTCGGTGTGCCGCTCGGTCATCCGGCTGAACATCCGGCCGATGGCCGCGAGGTCCAGGCCGGGCCGGTCCACTCCCCCGGCGAGCAGGGCCGAGAGGGCGTCGCGCTCGGCGACCACCCGCTGGGCCTGGCTCAGGGCCTCGCCCATCAGCCGGCGGCCCCACAGGGCGAGCCGGCCGCCGAGGCGGGCGTCGTGGGCGATCGCCGTACGCACCCGGTCCACGATGAAGTCCGCGTTCCCCGTCTCGGCCAGGGCGCCCAGGACGACGTCACGGGTCGCCGGGTCGAGGAAGGCCGCCACCTCGCGGTAGAAGTCGTCCGCGAGCCCGTCCCCGACGTAGGCCTTGACCAGGCCCTCGTACCAGTCCGCCGGCGCCGTGTGGTCGTGGAAGGCGTCGATCGGGGTCCGGAACGGGGCCATCGCCTCGAACAGGTCGGCGCCCAGCCACGCGAGGTGGTCCCGCAGCTGGGCCACGTGGCTCAGCTCCACCGAGGCCATGGTGGCCAGCGCGACCTTGTCGGCCAGGTCCGGGGCGAGCTTGGCGTCGTCGGCGAGCCGCTCGAACGCGGAGACCTCGCCGTACCCGATCGCCCCGATCAGGTCCACCACCGCGGCCCGGTACTGCTGGTCGGAGAAGGCGGCCGGCAGCTCCCGCGATTCCGTCATGGGCGAACCCTACCGATACACTGGAAGGGATCGTGCGCCGCTGGCGGTTCCACGCCGTGGCCGATCGGCATGTGCGCGGCAGGCCATCCGAGTTCGCAACTTCGTTTGTGTCGGCCGCCGGAGACTCACGAAAGCGAACAAGACACTGACTACCTTCCGAGAGCTCGGGGTCCTCCCCGAGATTTGCGACGCACTGGACCGCAAGGGCATCACCGAGCCCTTCCCGATCCAGGAGATGACCCTGTCCGTGGCGCTGATGGGCACCGACCTGATCGGGCAGGCCCGCACCGGCACCGGCAAGACGCTGGCCTTCGGGATCCCGGTGATCCAGCGCTCGATCGCGCCCCACGACCCGGACTACGCCGAGCTGCCCGAGGGCAAGCCGCAGGCGCTCGTGGTGGCCCCGACCCGCGAGCTCGCCCTGCAGGTCTCCCGCGACCTGGAGGTGGCGGGAGCAGACCGCGGCATCCGGGTGCTCACCGTGTACGGCGGGGTCGGCTACGAGCCCCAGCTCGACGCCCTGGCCGCGGGCGTCGACATCGTCGTCGGGACCCCGGGCCGGCTGCTGGACCTGGCCAACCGCCGGGCCCTGGACCTCTCCCACGTGAAGTCCCTGGTCCTGGACGAGGCCGACGAGATGCTGGACCTCGGCTTCCTGCCGGACGTGCAGAAGCTGCTGGCCAAGACCCCCGAGACCCGGCAGACGATGCTGTTCTCGGCGACCATGCCCTCGGCGATCGTCACCCAGGCCCGCACCCACATGCGGCACCCGAGGAACATCCGGGCCGAGTCCACCGAGGTCACCCCGATGGTGCCGGCCACGGC
>CAZRKV010000176.1:0-3405 GCA_964600305.1 uncultured Nocardioides sp.
GAGGCCGCGGTCGACGCCGTCGACGCCGCCTCCGCGCCGATGGCCGGCACCACCTCCCAGCCACCGCTGTCCGCGCTGGTCTCGGCCACCGACCACACGCCCCGCGAGACCGGCCTGTCCCTGGCCGACGTGTGCGCCCTGGAGCCCTACTGGGAGGCGCTGCGCCGGGTCTACGCCCCCTTCGAGTCCGGCCTGCCCGCCCCCACCGGACGGGTCTACACCCACGAGATCCCCGGCGGGCAGCTGTCCAACCTGCGCCAGCAAGCCATCGCCCTGGGCCTGGGCGAGAAGTTCGAGCAGATCGAGGACACCTACGCCGCCGCCGACGACATCCTCGGCCACCTGGTCAAGGTCACCCCCTCCTCCAAGGTCGTCGGCGACCTCGCACTCCACCTGGTCGCCGTCGGCGCCGACCCCGCCGACTTCGCCGCCGACCCCGCATCCTTCGACATCCCCGACTCCGTCATCGGGTTCCTCCACGGCGAGCTCGGCGAACCACCCGCCGGCTGGCCCGAGCCCTTCCGCACCCGCGCCCTGGCCGGACGCACCTGGACCCCCACCCACGCCGACCTCACCGACCAGCAACGCCACGGCCTGGTCACCGACCGCCGCAACACCCTCAACCACCTGCTCTTCCCCGGCCCCGCCGCCGAGGCCGCCGAGTCCCGCGAGAAGTACGGCGACCTCTCCGCCCTCCCCACCATCGACTACCTCTACGGCCTCCGACCCGGCCACGAGCACCACGTCGACATCGAGGAGGGCAAACGCCTCATCCTCGGCTTGCAGGCCATCAGCGAACCCGACGAGCGCGGCTACCGCCAGGTGATGTGCACCCTCAACGGCCAGCTCCGACCCATCGCCGTGCGCGATCGCAACATCGCCGCCGAGGTCGCCGCCGCCGAGAAGGCCGACACCAACCACCCCGGCCACATCGCCGCCCCCTTCCAGGGCGTCGTCACCGTCACCGTCGACCAGGGCCAACAGGTCACCGCCGGCGACACCGTCGCCACCATCGAGGCCATGAAGATGGAAGCCGCCATCACCACCCCCACCACCGGCACCATCGACCGCATCGCCGTCACCGAACCCCGCTCGGTCGAGGGCGGCGACCTCGTCCTCGTGGTGTCCTGAGCCCCGGGTCGGCCCGGACCGACCCGGGACCACGCCGGGTGACGGTCAGCGCAGGGTGAAGTACGTCGACTTCAGGCCCAGGGCGAAGCGGAAGGTGTCGCCGCTCATGGTCACGCGCCCCTTGCTGCCCACGACCCGGATCCGGTTGACCCGGCCACCCCAGTCGCCGTGCCCGTCCCGACCGAGCACGACCAGGCGCTTGACGCGACCCACCTGGGGCCACTGGCGATGGATGCGGGCGCGGCTGAACCGCACCCGCCAGTCGTGGTTCGGGTTGACCGCCGGCTTGTCGTACGGGTCGTGCCGGGCCCGCTGGTAGGCGGGGTTGCCCGGCGCCGAGTGCCCGCCGTTGCTGGAGGAGAACTGGGTGAACGCCGGGGACCCGCCGTAGGTCAGGATCCGCGTCCGGGTGGCCCGGATCGCCCGCGTCGCCGCGGGGTGCTCCGCGTCGACCCCGCCGTACACCTGGCAGGCGGTGGTGTCACAGATCTGGTAGTGCGGCGCGCGCCGGTCCTGCAGCTGGTGCGCGGCGTAGGTCCGGGCGGCCACGGACTGGGCCTGCACCGCGGCGGGGTCCCAGGTCGCCGGCATCTCCGTGGGGACGACCCCGCGCAGGTACTTCTCCAGCGACAGCACGTTCACCACGTCGCGGCTCCGGCTCTTCTTCGTGGGGCCGATCGACAACAGCTTGCCGCGGTACGGCTTCCAGCCCACACCGGGGACCCGCAGCGTGATCGGCCGGCCGCCGGCGGCGAAGTGGCCGGTGCCGCGCAGGACCCGGTGCCGCTGCCACCGCTTCCCCGGCACCTTGACGTCGACCCGGGTGCGTCCGTTCGCCCGGGGCACCAGGCGCCACTTGCGGGCGCGGGCCACCCGCAGCGCGTGGGTCCGCTTCACTCCGTGGTCACGGACCCGCAGGTGGCTGCGGTCGCGGACGACCAGGGCGCGGTAGCGACTCGCGGCCGACACCTGGACCCACACCGGACGACGGATCGTGCCGACCCGGGTGCCGGGGTAGTAGAAGTCGAGGATCCGCCACACCCCGAGGCCCTCCCGGGCCGCACCCAGGGCGCCGTACTGCGACATGCCCTTGCCGTGCCCGTAGCCGTGGCCGATGACGTCGATCCGGTTGTCGGGGCCGATCGGGTACTTCTCCACCGCGGCGTGTGCGGGTGGGCCCGAGAAGAGGGTCAGGGAGAGGGCCAGGGCGCCCAGGGGGGCCACGAGGCGTCGCATCGATGGTGCTCCAGGAGTCAGTGTTACTGGTGTGGCAGGTGTGAGCCGTGATCGAGTCGAACACGCCCCAGGCGCGGCCGCAACAGGTCTGGCTGAACTACAGATCTGTAGTTCGTCGGGGCCGGTTGGCGGGCAGCGATACCCTCGACACATGACCTGGGTGCTGGTCTTCCTGATCGTCGTCATCGTCGGTGCGCTGCTGGTCTCCGGCGCCCGGAGCCGAGCGCTGCACCAGGCCGAGGCCGAGGAGTCCCTGCGCAAGGTCTCCCGGGTGGCCGAGGAGGACGTGACCCGCTTCGGCGAGGAGCTGCAGGACCTCCACATCGAGACGATGACCACCGACATCGACCCCGCGATGCGCCAGGACTACCAGCGGGCGCTCGACAGCTACGAGAACGCCAAGGAGCTCCTCGCGGACGCCCGCGTCGCCGAGGACGTCGAGGAGGTCACGAAGGCCCTCGAGGACGGGCGCTACGCGATGGCCTGCGTGCTCGCCCGCCGCGACGACGAGCCCCTCCCCCAGCGCCGGCCCCCGTGCTTCTTCAACGCCTCCCACGGGCCGGCGCAGACCGACGTGCAGTGGGCGCCGCCCGGCGGCGTACCCCGGGAGATCCCGGTCTGCCTGGCCGACGCCGACCGGCTCGCCCACGGGGCCGAGCCCGACACCCGGCAGGTGCGCGACGGCAACCGGATGGTGCCCTGGTACGACGGCGGGCCGACCTACGCCCCCTACGCCGGCGGCTACTACGGCGCCTACGCCATGAACGGGCTCTTCCCGGGGTTCGTCCTGGGCTCGATGCTCTCCGGCGGTGGCGGGTTCTTCGGCACCGGCCCCAGTGAGATGGGCACCGGTGGGGACGTCGCCGGCGATGCCGGTGGTGCCGGTGGGGACGCCGGCGGCGACGTCGGTGGCGGCGACGTCGGTGGCGGCGACGCAGGTGGCTTCTTCGACGGCGGCGGCTTCGACTTCGGCGGGTTCTAGCCCGCCCCGGCCGTGCCGGAGGGCCGACTCGGCGGTGCCGAGGGGCCGACTCGGCG
>CAZRKV010000176.1:3505-6240 GCA_964600305.1 uncultured Nocardioides sp.
CGAGGGGCCGACTCGGCGTCAGCCGACCGCGTCGACCATCCGCTGGCGCAGGTCGTCGTCCATCGAGTCGAGGACGTCGAGGGCCGCGAAGTTGTCGCGGACCTGCTCGACCCGGCTGGCTCCGGTGATCACGCTGGACACGCGCGGGTTGCCGGCGCACCAGGCGATCGCCAGCTGGGCCATGGTGCACCCCAGCTCCTCGGCGATCGGCCGCAACCGCTCGACCCGCTCGATCGCCTCGGCGTCGGAGAGCCGCTCGGCCAGCCACTCGAAGCCCTCCAGGGCCCCACGGGAGCCCTCGGGGATGCCGTCGCGGTACTTGCCGGTCAGCAGGCCCGAGGCCAGCGGGCTCCAGGTGGTGTTGCCGTAGGAGTGGTCCTCGATCAGCCGGGCGTACTCGGTCTCCACCTTGTGCCGCTCGAGCAGGTTGTACTGCGTCTGCTCGGTGACCGGCTTGTGCAGGTGGTGCCGCTCGGCCACGTCGATGGCGGTGCGGATCTCGTCGGCCGACCACTGGCTGGTCCCCCAGTAGAGGGCCTTGCCCGAGGAGATGATGTCGTGCATCGCCCACACCGTCTCCTCGATCGGGGTGTCCGGGTCGGAGCGGTGGCAGTAGACCACGTCGACGAAGTCCTGCTGGTAGCGCTCCAGGGAGGCGTCCATGGCCTGCATGAGGTACTTGCGGTTCAGGGTGTTGTGCATGTTCACCGTGTCGCGGTGGATGCCCCAGAAGAACTTCGTGGTCAGCACGTAGCTGTGCCGCGGCCAGTCCAGCCGCGCCAGCGCCTGGCCCATCAGCTCCTCACTGCGCCCGCCGGCGTAGGCCTCCGCGTTGTCGAAGAAGTTGCAGCCGGCCTCGTACGCCGCCTGCATGCACTCCGCGACCGGCTCCGCCCCCATCTGGGTGTCGAAGGTGATCCAGCTGCCGAACGACAGGACGCTGACCTTCAGGCCGGTGGGGCCGAGGCGGCGGTACTCCATGCTGTGCTCCCTCTCTCTAGACGTGGTGCAGTCGACGCGCGGCCTCCGCGATCGAGCCGCTCATCGACGGGTAGACGGTGAAGGTCCCGGCGACCTGGTCGGCGGTCAGGGACTCGGTCACCGCGAGGGCGACCGGGTGGATCAGCTCGGAGGCCCGCGGCGCCACGACCACGCCGCCGACGACGGTGCCGGTGCCGGGGCGGCAGAAGAGCTTCACGAAACCGTCGCGCACTCCCTGCATCTTGGCCCGGGCGTTGCCCGACAGCGGCAGCATCACCACCTCGGCGTCGATCTCGCCGGAGTCGACGGCGGCCTGGGAGCAACCCACGGTCGCGATCTCCGGAGCGGTGAAGACGTTGGAGGCGACGGTGCCCAGGTCCAGCGGGGCGACGGCGTCGCCCAGCGAGTGCCACATCGCGATCCGGCCCTGCATGGCCGCCACCGAGGCGAGCATCATCACCCCGGTGCAGTCGCCGGCGGCGTACACCCCGCGGGCGGTGGTCCGCGACACCCGGTCGACCTCGATGAAGCCGCGCTCGTCCAGGCGGACGCCGGCCTCCTCCAGCCCCAGCCCCGCGGTGTTGGGGATCGACCCGAGCGCGAGGATGCAGTGCGAGCCCTCGACGGTGCGGCCGTCGGTGAGGGTGACGGTGACGGTGTCCCCGTCCCGGGTCACCGACTCCATGCGGGACTGCGCGAGCACGTGCATCCCGCGGCGCACGGCGACCTCCTCCAGCACCCGCGCGGCGTCGGCGTCCTCGCCGGGCAGGACCCGGTCACGCGAGGAGACGAGGGTGACGTCGATGCCCAGCGCGAGGTAGGCGCTGGCGAACTCGGCCCCCGTGACGCCGGACCCGACCACGACCAGCTTCGAGGGCACCTCGCGGAGGTCGTAGAGCTGTTCCCAGGTGAGGATCCGCTCGCCGTCGGGCCGGGCACTGTCGAGCACGCGCGGGGTGGCGCCGGTGGCGACGAGCACCGTGTCCGCCTCGACCACCTCCTCGCGGGTCCCGGCACCGGTCGCGGAGTCGGCCACGGTGGCCACCACCCGGCCCGGCCCGGAGCCCGGCGGGACGTCCACCCGACCGGTGCCGCGCAGGATCCGGACACCCTCGCGGGCCACGCGCCGCTCGATGTCCCGGGACTGGTCGGCGGCGAGCTGCTTCACCCGGGCGTTGACCCGCGCGAGGTCGACGCGCACCGCGTCCGTGCTCCCGGCGTCGCCGCCGAAGCCGACACCCAGCTCGGCGGCGTCGCGCACCTCGGTCATCACCTCGGCGGTCGCGATCAGCGTCTTGCTGGGCACGGAGTCGGTGAGCACCGTCGACCCGCCGAGCCCGTCGCGGTCGACGACCGTGACGTCGGCCCCCAGCTGGGCGGCGACCAACGCCGCCTCGTAGCCACCGGGGCCTCCCCCGATGATCGCCACGTGGCTGCGTCCGGCGCCCATCCGCGGGCTCACAGGTGGATCATGTGGCCGGCGATGCCGTGCACGGCTTCCATGACCGCCTCGGAGAGCGTCGGGTGCGCGAAGATGTTGCGCGAGACCTCGTCGGCGGTCAGGTCCCACTGCTGGGCCAGGTTGAGCACCGGCAGCAGCTCGGTCACGTCGGGCCCGATCATGTGGGCGCCGATGATCTCGTTGAACTCGGCGTCGGAGACCACCTTGATGAAGCCCCGGGCGTCACCCAACCCCTGCGCCTTGCCGTTGGCCGAGAACGGGAACTTGGCGACCTTGACGTCGTACCCCTTCT
>CAZRKV010000177.1:0-6215 GCA_964600305.1 uncultured Nocardioides sp.
TGGAGGTGATGATCGGCACGATCAGGCCGTACGGCGTGTAGGCGCCGTTGTCGTGCCAGAAGTCGACCTTCAGCCCGAGCAGCCGGCCCTCGTCGTCGAAGCCGACCTCGATGTGCTGGTCCTGGCCGCGCTCGTGGGCCGCGGAGACGAAGTGCTCGCGCCGGTCCTCGGTGAACTTCACCGGACGGCCCAGGGCCCGCGCCGCCATCGGTACCAGCACCTCCTCGGGCCAGGGGTGCATGATCTTCACGCCGAAGCCACCACCGACGTCGGGGGTGATCACGTCGACCTGGCCCAGGTCGAGCCCCAGCTTCGTCGCGACGGCGGCCCGGACCCCGGTCGAGGTCTGGGTGGAGGTCCACACCTGCAGCCGGTGGGAGTCGGTGTCCCACCGGGCCACCGTGGCCCGGCCCTCCAGCGGGGTGCTGGCGCTGCGCTCGATGTGCAGGTCGAGGCTGAGCCGGTGGGGGGCGGTCTCGATGGCGGCCTCCGCGTCGCCGACGCGCTGCTCCATCCGGGCCGCGACGTTGCCGGGGACGTCGTCGTGGACCAGGTGGTCCGCGGCCCGCGCGGCGTCGATCCCCACCACCGGCTCCAGGAAGTCGTACTCGACCCGGATCCGGGCGACCGCGTCCTCCGCGATGTAGCGATCCTCGGCCACGACGAGGGCGATCGCCTCACCGACGTGGTTCACCTCGTCCTTCGCCAGGGCGTACTGGGTGCGTCCGTGGGTCAGCGTCGGGTGCGGGATCAGCAGCGGCAGGGGCTCGGCCATCGGGCCGGTCAGGTCGTCGTAGGTGTAGACCGCGTGCACGCCCTCGACGTCCAAGCACCCCTCGACGTCGATGTCGAGGATCCGGGCGTGCGCGTGCGGGCTGCGCAGCACCGCGACCTCGAGCGCGTCGGCCATGAGGTCGTCGGTGTACTGGCCCTGGCCGCGCAGCAGCCGCTCGTCCTCGACCCGCTGGACCTTCTCGCCGAGCATCTTGGTGGTCATCGGCTGGCCTCCTCACCGGAGTCGGTGCCGCGCGCCAGCTCGGAGGCACGGCAGACCGCGTCGACGATGTTGTGGTAGCCGGTGCAGCGGCACAGGTTGCCCGCGATCATGTCCCGGGCCTCCTCGCGGGTGGGCTCAGGGTTCTCCCGCAGTCCCGCCGTGATCGTGGTCAGGAAGCCGGGGGTGCAGAAGCCGCACTGCAGCCCGTGGCACTCCTTGAACGCCTGCTGGACGGGGCCGAGGCCACCGTCGTCGTCGGCCAGCCCCTCGACCGTGGTGAGCTCCTGGCCGTCGACGGTGACGGCGAACAGCAGGCAGGCGCGCACCGGTTCGCCGTCGAGCAGCACCGTGCAGGCACCGCAGACGCCGTGCTCGCAGCCGACGTGGGTGCCGGTCAGTCCGAGGTCGTGGCGCAGCGCGTCGCTGAGCAGCCGCCGGGCCGGCACGTGCATGGTGCGGCGCACGCCGTTGACGCGCAGCGTCACCTCGTGGCGGGGCTCGGTGTGCGCCTCCGTGTCTGGGGTGGTCACCGTGGTCCTCCCTCCGCTTCGGTTGGTCCCCCGGTGGTGGCGCTCGTGGTAGCGCTCGTGGTGGCGCTCGTGGTGGTGGCGCGGCGACGGGCGTCCTCGTGGGCCGCGGTGAGCACGCGCCTGGTCAGCGCCCGCGTCAGCTGCGCGCGGTAGGCGGCGCTGCCGTGGATGTCGCCCTCGGGGTCCAGGTGCCCCAGGGCGTGCTCGGCCGCCGCCTCCAGGGCCTCGGCACCGAGTCCGCCGTCGGCCGTGGTGGCCCCGGCGAGCCGGTCGGTGAGGTCGACCGTGGTCGGCACCTCCGCCATCGACCAGTACGCCGCCCGCGCCCCGGTGACCGCCCCCGCGTCGTCGACCCGGACCAGCGCCGCGACGCCGCACAGCGCGTAGTCGCCGTGGCGGCGCGCCACCTCGTCGCACGCGACGCCCTCCCCCGCGCCGAGGGCCGGGAAGAAGGCCTCGACCGCGAGCTCGTCGGCGGCCAGCGAGGACTCCAGCGGCCCCACGAAGAGGTCGTCGGCGGCGACGGTGCGCTCCCCGCGGACCGAGGCGACCCGCACCGACCCCTGCAGCAGGGAGAGCACGGCCGGCATCTCGGCGGCCGCGTCGGCGTGCACGATCGAGCCGACCGTGGTGCCCCGGTTGCGGATGGTCGGGTGGGCCACCAGCGCGAGGGCCGCCGCCAGCAGGGGTTGCACCCGTCGGGCGTCGGGGTCGGCCAGCACCCGGGTGTGGCGCGCGAGCGCGCCCACCCGGACGCCGTCGTCCGACGTGGCCACGTGGTCCAGGTCCGGGAGCCGGTTGATGTCGACCAGGGCCGCGGGGGCGGCCAGCCGCATCGACAGCAGCGGCACCAGGCTCTGGCCACCGGCGAGGACCTTGGCGTCGGGCGTCTCCGCCAGCGCGCTCAGGGCCTCGGCCAGGTCGTGCGGCCGGAGGTGGACGAAGGGGGCGGGTTTCACAGGCTCTCCGTCACCTCCTCGGCTCCCTGGTCCCCCTCCATGCGCGCGCGGCTCACCAGGTGGTAGAGGACGATCAACAGGATGGTGCCGAAGGCGATGCCGCTGAGCTGGAAGTCGTCGGTGATCTGCAGCGTCACGTCACCGATGCCCGCGATCAGGCCGGCGGCCAGCGGCACGATGTTGACCGGGTCCCCGAAGTTGACCCGGTTGTCCACCCAGATCTTGGCGCCGATCAGGCCGATCAGGCCGTACAGCACCACGGTGATGCCGCCGAGCACGCCGCCCGGGATGGCGTTGATGAGCACGCCGAACTTGGGCGAGAGCCCCAGGATGATGGCGAAGATCGCGGCGACGTAGTAGGCGGCCGTGGAGTAGATCCGGGTCGCCGACATGACGCCGATGTTCTCGGCGTACGTCGTCGTGGGCGAGGCACCGACCGAGCTGGCCAGGGCGGTGGCGAGGCCGTCCGCACCCAGCGCACGTCCCATGTAGGGGTCCAGGTCGTCGCCGGTCATCTCCGCGACGGCGCGCACGTGGCCGGTGTTCTCGGCGATCAGCGCGATCACGCCCGGCAGCACCAGCAGGATGAAGGTCAGCGAGAAGCTGGGTCCGTGGACCGCATCGACACCGTCGGCGAGCTGCCCGCTCGGCAGCCCGAACCAGGCGGCGTCACCGAGCCCGGAGAGGTCGATCCGGTCGTGCGGGACGGCCTCGCCGTCGCTGGTCGGGGTCACCGAGGTGATGGGTCCGAGCGTCAGGTCCAGGATCCACGACAGCGCGTAGCCGAACACCAGGCCGAGGAAGACGGCCACGCGCGCCCAGAAGCCCGGGAACAGCACGGCGCCGACGACCATGAACACGGCGGTGGCCAGGCCCACCCACTGGTCCTGGGGCCAGTACGTGTCGGCCACCACCGGCGCGAGGTTGAAGCCGATCAGCATCACGACGCCACCGGTGACCGCCGGGGGCAGCACCTTTCGCAGCACGCCGGCCCCGGCGAAGTGGACCAGGAGCCCGACCAGGGCGAGCACGATGCCGGCCACCATGATCGCGCCGGTCACGTCCGAGGAGTCACCGCCGCTCTCCCGGATCGCGATGACGCTGGCCACGAAGGCGGCGCTGGTGCCCAGGTAGCTGGGCACCATGTTCTTGACGATCAGCAGGAACAGGATCGTGCAGATGCCGGAGAACAGGATGGCCAGGTTGGGGTCCAGGCCCATCACGACCGGGAACACGAAGGTGGCGCCGAACATCGCCACCACGTGCTGTGCCCCGAGGCCGATGGTCTTGCCCCAGCTGAGGCGTTCCCGCGGTCCGACCGACTTTCCGGGTGGGGGAGTCTTGCCGCCGTGGACGACCTCCCACTTGAACATGGACATAGGCGCTGGGTCTCCTTGCTGACGGGTGGTCCGAGCCGAGACTCCCGGATGGACGAGATGGGGTGACGCTAGTGCCGCAGATCACCCGCATCTTCGGCGAGTTCCGCCGAACACCGGGCGGCGCGCTTGGCAACCAATGTGCTGCCGGCCGGTCGGTTCGCTGCTACCCGGGTCAGGGCCATCAGGCACTCAGTGGGGCATCACCATCACCTGGAGGGCGACCGCCAGGTCCAGGCGCAGGTGGGGGTCGACGGTGAACGGGCCGAGCAGCCGCTCGAGCTTGGTGACCCGGTAGCGCATCGTGTTGTAGTGGAAGAACTGCAGGCGCGCCGCCTCGGCGACGTTCAGGTTGGTGTCGAGCAGGACCTGCAGGGTGCGCCGCAGGTCGGCCGCCTCGGGGGTGTCCTCGGCGAGCTCCCCCAGCACGTCGGTGACGAAGGCGTGCAGCTCGGCGCGGTCCGGGACCAGCGCGATCAGGCGGTGCAGCCCCAGCTCGTCGAACCAGGTCGTGGACCGCCCGCCGGTGATCCGGCGGCCCACGTGGGTCGCCTTGCGCGCCTGGTCGTACGCCGCGGGCAGGCCGGCCAGGCCCGGCGTCACCCGGCTCACGCCGACGGAGAAGGGGCGGCGTCCGCCCCCGCGGTCCCCGGCGACCTCGGCGACCAGCTGGTCGACCGTGGCCCGCAGCGCGTCCTCGCGGACCCGGCCGTCCTCGCCCAGCGGCGCCGGCACCAGGGTGACCACCTCGCTGGAGAAGTCGACCGAGGGGATGGTCGGGTCCAGCGCCCGGCTCACCTGGCCCCAGGCCGCGGAGAACCGCTCCTGCCAGGAGCGGCTGGTCGCGACCGGGACCGGCCCCTCCTCGGGGGACGGCGGGTCCACCTCGGCCGAGAGCACCACCATGGGCCGGTCGAGGTCCCACCCGAAGCCGCGGGCGTGCTCGAGCACGAAGTCGGGGCCCCCCGCCCGCTCCAGGAAGATGTCGCGGAGGAAGTCGCCGCGGTACTTGTTCTCCACCGCGGCCACCGACTGCTGCCGGGTGATCAGCAGGGCCGCCACCATCGCCCCGCGCTCGAGCGCCTGCACGTCGTCGCCGTTGAGCAGCCGGTCGGGGCTCACGCACACCAGCCGCGCCAGGTCGGTGCCGGCCGACCCGATGGGGGTCATCCGCACCTCGCCGTCCCCCAGCGGGGCGGGGCGGGCCCGCACCCGCTCCACGCGGAAGCGACCGGTCGGCTCGACGAGCCCGACCCCGGCCAGCTGCTCGGAGGAGGACTCCGCGAGCGCCCCCGCCCGGGTGCGCCCGTCGGTGCTGGTCACGAGGATCCCCACGCCGAGCACCTCGGCCAGCTCGGCGGCGATCTGGTCCAGGTCGCCGCCGGCCAGCACCACCTGGTTCAGCGCCGTGTGCAGCGCGTCCACCCGCTCGAGGACCCCGCTGCGGCGGTCGTCGAGCCGGCCGAGCACGCTGCCGGCGACCTCGTCGTAGGGCATGTCGCCCGGGAGCTCGAGCACCGGCAGCCCGGAGCCGGCGGCGTGGTCGCACAGCCGGGCCAGGGCCTCCTCCGGTCCACCCCCGGTGCCGCCGTGCTCGTCACCGCCCCCCGCGCCAGGCGTGGCGTGGCGGCGTACCACCACGGCCGCGGGGGCGAGGACGTCGAGGCGCTCGACCAGGGCGGGCAGCAGGCCGGGGTCGGTGACCACCAGGAGCTCGTCGGGGGCGACGCGGTCCAGGGCCGGGAGGACGTCGGCCGTGCGCACCCCCAGGACCGGGGGTGCGGCCTCGGGGGCGCCGGCGAGCAGGGACAACCGGCCCAGGGCGGTGTGGCGGAGCAGGTCGGCGAGCCGGACGCCACCGGACTGGCTTATCAACATGTGGTCCTCCCTCCCCCGAGCCTTGTCAAGGCTTGTCGTTCGGGCACGCTATCCCACGCCAGTAGCGTCCGTGGCATGGATCACCGGCCTGCTTCGAGGACTGCTGCCTCGCTCGCCGGTGCCGCCACGGTGCGGGTCCGGCGACTGGTGGACGGGCCCGCGCAGCCGGGCCACGTCGTCCACGTGGGCCGGGACGCGATCTACGTCCAGGTGGGCCGCTGGTGCCTGGGGGTGCTCGCCCGGGCCGCCCACCAGGTGCCCAACGGGGTGCGCACCACCGCCCCCTCCCTCTCCGGTCTCCTCGCCCCGGGCGCGGGGCCCGGGGATCCGGCGTCCGTCGGCGACGGGGCGATCACGCTCGGCTCGCTGCGCGTGCACGTGGCCCGCGTGGTCGACGCCGGAGTGCCCGCACCCCTCCCGCCGGGCTCGCGCCGGGCCGTCGCGGAGGCGCTCGCCGGCCCGCCCGACCCGGTGG
>CAZRKV010000178.1:0-4720 GCA_964600305.1 uncultured Nocardioides sp.
GCTACAACACCGCGATCCTGAACCTGCTGCAGCGACTCCGCGGCATCCCGAACGTGGTGAACATGGACGGGATGGAGTGGACCCGGGCCAAGTGGGGCCCGGTGATGAAGGGCATCCTGCTCGCCAACGAACGGGCCGCCTGCCGCATCGCCGACCACCTCATCGCCGACCACCCGGTCATCCACGAGTACCTGGCCCGGCACGCGCCCGCGACCCGGATCACGACCATCACCTACGGGGCCCACGCGGTCGTGGAGCCGGCGGTCGGCCCCGTGACGGCCCGGGGCCTGCGGCCGGGGGAGTACTCGACCGTGGTGTGCCGCCCGGTCCCCGAGAACTCCCTGCTGCAGGTCGTCACGGCGTTCTCCGCCCGTCCCCGCGGCCACCGGCTCGTGGTCGTCGGCGACCTGGACCGGGCCGACAGCTACCACGCGCGAGTGCTGTCGGCCGCCAGCGAGGAGGTGCTCTTCGCCGGGGCGATCTACGACGCCACGGTCCTCGGCTCGCTGCGGTACCACGGCCGCTGCTACCTGCACGGCCACACCGTGGGCGGCACGAATCCGTCACTGGTCGAGGCGATGGCGGCTGGCAACGCCGTGATCGCCCACGACAACCCCTACAACCGGTGGGTCGCCGGGCCCGACCAGTTGTACTTCTCCGACGCCGACGACCTGGCCTCGCTGTTCGACGAGGTGGTCGACGACGAGGTGCGGCTGCGCGGTATGTCTCGGGCCGCCCGCGCCCGGCACGCCAGCGACTTCACCTGGGCCCGGATCGCCGGTCAGTACGAGGACCTGCTGCGTGCCCACCTGCCGGTGCCAACCGCGGTCCCGGCCGTCCCCCTCCGAGCAGAGAGCCTGTGATGACCCGCTTGCGCACCTCGAGGACCGCAGTGGGGGCGATCGTCGCCACCGCCCTGGTCGTCGCCGCCCTCCTCACCGTCACCGCTGTACGGACCGCCTCGCCCGAGGGTCGGGACGAGCCGGCGGCCCGGCCAGCCAGCTCCACGACCGCTCCGGAGTCGCCCGACACCGCGCCGAGTGAGTCGACCTCGCCCGAGCCCCGACGCCGTGGCGGGAACGGCGACGCGGAGCCGGTCCCCGCCGCATCCGGCACCGACGTGCGAGACCGCGTCCAGGTGCGTCCCCAGCGGATGCTGGACCCGGTGCCCAACGCCGAGGACGTGGTCGTGGCCGACCGGGTGCGAGTCCGCATCCGGTCACTGCGGCTCACCCGCGCCGAGGCCAAGGGGCCCGGCGAGATCGCCGGTCGGGCCCTCGCCGTGACCGTGCGGTTGCACAACACCACGAACCGTGCGTTCCCCCTCGCCGGCGCGGCCGTCACAGCACTCGATGCCGACGAGGCGCCGCTGGCGGGCCTCGTCTCGCCCGAGGCGGTGGACCCGTTCTCAGGTCGCGTGCCCGCCCGGGGGCACCGGGACGCCACCTACCTCTTCCAGCTCCCCCGGGAGCACCCGACACCCATCACCGTCAATGTCAGCCCGGCGCCCGGTCTCCCGGTCGCAGTGCTGGTCGGCGACCCGTCCTGACCCCTGGAGCCCCACCATGCTCGGACACTCCAGCTCCACCCGGACCCCGCAGTCCGTCCGGGCCGTCCTGCTCCTGACCCTGGCACTCGCCCTGGTGGTGGGCGCCTGGGTGCCCACCACCGCCGCGGAGGTCGCGCCGGTGCAAACCCGTCCCGACGGGATGCCCACGGCCGACCCACTGCCCACGGCACAGGTCGACGGTGTCGTGTGGGACCAGGAAGTGGTGGGAGGCACCGTGCTGGTGGGTGGACGCTTCGGCGCCGCCCGTCCCGCGGGTGCCCCCCGGGGGACCTCCGAGCAGACCCGGTCGAACCTGATGGCCTACACGCTGGCGACCGGCGAGATGACGTCGTGGAACCCGGGGGCCAACGGGCAGGTGCGGGCGATCACGGCGTCCCCGGACGGGTCCCGGGTCTACGTGGGCGGTGAGTTCTCGACCATCGACGGCGAGCCGCGGAACCGGATCGCGGTGTTCGACGCGACGTCATTGGAGCTGATCGACGACTTCGCACCGCCGGTGAGCGGCAGTGTGCTGGCGATCGCGGCGACCGACGACGTGGTGTACGTCGGCGGGTCCTTCACCAGCGTGGGGAACCAGTCGCGGCGCAACTTCGCAGCGTTCGACGCCGACGACGGCGGCCTGCTGGGATGGGCCCCGACCTCGAACCTGCAGGTCGACGGGATGGACGTGAGCGACGACGGCCAGCACGTCGTGGCCGGTGGCATGTTCTCGCAGGTGAACGGGGTGGAGAAGTTCGGGATGGCGAAGCTGGACGCCGTCTCGGGTGCCCTGGAGCCGTGGACGGCGCCGATCCGCAACGGCGGCACCGAGGACCCGCGTCGTGGGACGTCGGCGATCGCGGCCGTGGAGATCCGCGGCAACACCGTCCACGGGGTGGGCTGGGACTTCGGCGGTCACCGGGCCGGTCAGTTCGAGGGTGCGTTCCGGCTGGACCTGGACACCGCCGAGCCGGTGTGGCTGGCGGACTGCCACGGGGACAGCTATGACGTGCTGCCCGACAGTGCTGCGACGTACGTGGTGGGGCACGCGCACTACTGCGGGAACCTGAGCCACGGGGCTCCGCAGTTCGGTGGGGGGAACCAGGGCCAGTGGCGGTTCAACTACGCGATGGCGTGGAGCAACGAGGCGACGGGGACGAACCTGGCCGACGTGCATGGCTACGCGAGCTGGACCGGCGAGCCGGCGCCGTCGATCCGGCAGTGGTTCCCGCAGCTGTCGATGGGGTCCTACACCGGGCAGTACCAGGCAGCCTGGACCGTCGAGGGCAACGACGAGTACGTCGTGCTCGGTGGAGAGTTCCCCCGCGTCAACGGGCAGAACCAGCAGGGCCTGGTCCGCTTCGCCGTCGACGACCGGGCCCCCGAGGACGTCTCCCCGCAGGCGGCGGGGACCTCGTGGCTCCCCGACCTACAACCGACGCCCGAGGGCGGGGTCAAGGTCAGCTGGCGTGCCGCCCACGATCGTGACGACCGGGAGCTGACCTACCAGGTGGTCCGCAGCCCCGGTGGCGTGGTGGGCACCCTGGAGGCCCCATCGAACTGGTGGGACATGCCGGCCCTGCACTTCGTGGACGACACCGCCGCTCCGGGGGAGCAGTACCGCTACTCGTTGCGGGCGAGGGACCCCGACGGCAACTACCTCTTCGGTGGCGGACGGGACGTGACCGTTCCCGACGAGGTCTCGCAGGACGAGTACGCCGAGGAGGTCCTGGCCGACGACCCGCAGCTGTACTGGCCGCTGGACGAGACCACCGGCAGCTCGGTCGCGGACCACGCCGGTGGTTGGTACGGATCGGCCACCGGCGCGCAGCCGGGCGGCGAGCCCGGCATCCTCCAGGGCACCACGGCTCTCCAGGCGACCTCTGGTCAACGCGGACGGGTGCCGACCACCGGCTCCGACCACGCGCCGGCCGAGTTCACTGCCGAGGCGTGGTTCCGCACCAGTCAGGCGACCGGCCGGGTGCTCGGGTTCGGTGACCTCGTCGACGCCGAGTCCGGTCGCAAGGACCGGCAGGTCTACCTCGAGGACGGGCGGCTGGTCTTCCACGTGCGCTCCGGTGGGGACAAGCGGGTGACGTCCCCGGCCCGGTACGACGACGGCCAGTGGCACCAGGCGGCGGTGACCCTGAGCGGTTCGACCATGCGCCTGTACGTCGACGGGCAGGTCGTCGGCCAGCGGTCCGACGTCACCGACCCCGAGTCCTACGTCGGACACTGGCGGCTCGGCGCCGATGGCCGCACCTCCCGGTGGGGGACCCCCTCCCCGCCCAACGCCGAGTTCGTGGGTGCCCTGGACCAGTTCTCGGTCTACCCCAGTGCCCTGAGCCCGGCCCGCATCGCCGCGCACCACACGGCCGCCACCGGGGAGGTCGGGGTGGAACCGCCGGTCGACGACTACGGACGGTCGGTGTTCAACTCCGCCCCGGAGCTGTACTGGCGCCTGGGCGAGGCGAGCGGCGACACCGCGCTCGACTCCGGACCGGCCGGGAACGACGGCACCTACTCGGGAGGCCACGCGCTGGGCGCCGACGGTGCGTTGCTCGGAGTGGAGGACACCGCGGTCACCTTCGACGGCAACAGCGGACAGGTCGCCTCGCAGGACGCCTCCCCGGCACCGCAGACGTTCTCCGTGGAGGCCTGGTTCCGCACCACCAGCGAATCCGGTGGCCAGGTGGTGGGCTTCGGCGACGAGCCCACGGGCCTCTCCACCACGCACGACCGGCAGGTCTTCCTCGACGACGCGGGGCACGTGGTCCTCGGCCTGTACCCCGGCCAGGACCTCAGGGTCGCCTCACCGGAGACGTACAACGACGGGGAGTGGCACCAGGTCGTGGCGACGCTCGGGCCGGAGGGCACCGTCCTCCACGTCGACGGGCTCGCGGTGGCAAGTGACCCGAACACGTCGGCAGCCGACTTCACCGGCTACTGGCGGGTCGGCGGGGACCGGTTGGGATCGGGTGCCGCGTCGAGCACCCACCTCGACGGCACCGTCGACGAGGTGGCCGTGCACTCGCGTGCGCTGACCGGGGCGGAGGTGCAGCAGCGCTACACCCTCGGCTCCGGCAACACCCCCAACCAGCCACCCACCGCGGCCTTCGACGCCGAGGTGGACGACCTCGCGGCGGCCTTCGACGCGAGTGCCTCGGCCGA
>CAZRKV010000178.1:4820-6192 GCA_964600305.1 uncultured Nocardioides sp.
CGCCGGGACGTACGACGTCACGTTGACCGTCACCGACGACGACGGGGCGACCGACACGGTGACCCGTGAGGTGACCGTGACCGAGCCGCCCGCCAACCAGGCACCCACGGCCGCGTTCACCGCCTCTGCCGACGGCCTGGTCGTCAACGTCGACGGGACGGGGTCCACCGACACCGACGGCACCATCGAGACCTGGGAGTGGGACTTCGGTGGCGGCTTCGTCGGGGGCGACGCGACCGCGTCCCACACCTTCGCCGACTCCGGCACGTGGCCCGTGCGGCTGCGGGTCACCGACGACGAGGGGGCGAGCGACACGGTGACCGAGCAGGTGAGCGTCCAGGCGCCACCGGCCAACCAGGCACCCGTGGCCGGATTCGAGGCCACCACGAGCGGCCTGAGCGCGCTGCTGGAGTCCACGGCCACGGACCCCGACGGTGAGGTCGTGGACTGGCAGTGGGACCTCGGGGACGGGAACACCACCGAGGGCGAGACGGTCGAGCACACCTGGTCCACCGCCGGCACCTACGAGGTGCGCCTCGAGGTCACCGACGACCAGGGGGCCACCCACGCGACCACCCAGGACGTGACCGTCTCCGACCCCCTGCCGGACAACCAGGCACCCACCGCCGCGTTCGAGGCACGTCCGGCCGGGCTCCAGGTGGAGCTCGACGCGACCGCCTCGACCGACCCGGACGGCTCCGTGGTGGCCTACCAGTGGCAGCTCGGTGACGGCGCCACCACCGCGGGAGCCGTGGCGTCCCACCGGTACGCCGAGCCCGGGACCTACCGGGTCGAGCTGACGGTGATCGACGACGAGGGCGCCACGGACACGCATGCGGAGGAGGTCACCGTCGAGACCGACGCCGGCGGCGCGACCCACGCCATGGACACCTTCACCCGCGTGGTCTCCGGCGGTCTCGGGACCGCCGACGTCGGAGGGGCGTGGACCTCGGGCAACACCGCGTCGCTGTTCGCCGTCGACGGCTCGGCCGGTCGGATCACGATGCCGCGCGCTGGGTCGGGCCCGAGCGCAGAGCTGGCCGGGGTGGCGGTGCGCGACGTCGACACCACCCTCGACCTGGCCCTCGACAAAGGCCCCTCCGGTGGCGGGACCTACCTCACCACCCAGGTACGTCGTCAGAGCGGGGACGACTACCGGGTGACCGTGCGAGCGATGACCGACGGGACCCAGGTGGTGCTGGCTCGGGCGATAGACGGTGCCGAGACGTACCTGGCGAACACGGTGTTGCCGTGGACGATGGTGCCGGGCGAGCCGGTCCGGGTCCGGATCCGGGCCGTGGGTGAGGGGACGACCGACCTCGCCGCGAAGGTCTGGCGGGTCGGGGAATCCGAACCCTCGGAGTGGCTGCTC
>CAZRKV010000179.1:0-6138 GCA_964600305.1 uncultured Nocardioides sp.
GTCCTCGTCCGCCGCGGAGCAGACTTCGCGGCGGCCGAGGACGCCGTCCAGGAGGCGCTGATCGAGGCGGTGCGCGGGTGGGAGTCCGATCCGCCGCGGGACCCGCAGGCATGGTTGGTCACCGTGGCCTGGCGCAAGTTCCTCGACCACGCCCGCGCCGACGCGTCCCGACGGCGGCGCGAGGAGCTGGTGGAGGACCAGCCGCCGCCCGGTCCGAGTCCCTCGGTGGACGACACCCTGCAGCTGTACCTCCTGTGCGCCCACCCCATCCTCACTCCGGCGTCGGCCGTCGCGCTCACCCTGCGTGCCGTGGGCGGGCTCACGACGCGCCAGATCGCGCAGGCGTACCTCGTTCCCGAGGCGACCATGGCCCAGCGGATCAGCCGGGCCAAGAAGAGCGTCGCGGGCGTCCGGTTCGACCAGGTCGGGGACGTGTCCACGGTCCTGCGCGTCCTCTACCTCGTCTTCAACGAGGGCTACTCCGGCGACGTCGACCTCGCTGCGGAGGCGATCCGCCTGACCCGCCAGCTGAGGACCCTCGTCGACCACGAGGAGGTCTCGGGCCTGTTGGCCCTGATGCTGCTCCACCACGCCCGTCGCTCCGCCCGCACGCGCTCGGACGGCAGCCTCGTGCCGCTGGCCCAGCAGGACCGCCGCCGGTGGGACACGCGGCTCATCGCCGAGGGCGTCCAGCTGCTCCAGGCGGCCCTGGCGCGCGACCGGCTCGGGGAGTTCCAGGCCCAGGCCGCGATCGCTGCCCTCCACGCCGACGCCCCGACCGCCGGGGAGACCGACTGGGTCCAGATCGTCGAGTGGTACGACGAGCTCGTGCGGCTCACCGGCAACCCGGTCGTCCGCCTCAACCGTGCCGTGGCCGTCGGCGAGGCCGACGGCCCGCGGGCAGGGCTGGCCGCCCTGGTCGACCTGGACCCGACCCTGCCCCGGTACACCGCGGTCGCCGCTCACCTGCACGAGCGGGACGGTGACGAGGCGACCGCCGCCCGCCTGTACGCCGCAGCCGCCCGCCAGGCCCCGAACCTGGCCGAGCGCGACCCCCTGATCCGTCAGGCCGCCCGGCTCAACACCGGCGACCCGGGCGGCAGGTGAGGGCCACGCGTGGACGAGAAGTGGGACGAAGGACCGGACGCCGGCCCGGGCCGGTGTGGCTCGGGCCGGCGTCGCCGGTCAGCGGCGGAGGATAGGGGATTCGAACCCCTGAGGGCTGTTAACCCAACTCGCTTTCCAAGCGAGCGCCATAGGCCACTAGGCGAATCCTCCGCGCAGAAGGCTACCGAACGCCCGGAGGCAGCGGAAATCGGGTGACCGGGCCGGGCCGACGAGCCAGGGCGGTGGATCGGTGCCACTGGGTGGCTCGGATCCACCGCGACGTCGGTCGCCCCCACCGGGCGACCCACGAGCGGCGTCAGCGGCGACCCTTCGACGGCTTCTCCCGGATCCGGATCTGGGAGGTGCGCCCGTCGGGCCCGGCGACGCGCTCCACCTCGAACAGCCCGATCGCCGAGACCAGGTCGACGAGCTTGGAGAAGCCCCAGTTCCGGGGGTCGAACTCGGGGGAGGAGTTGGTGATGTGGGAGCCGGCGGTGCCGAGGTCGGCCCACCCCTCGTCGTCCGAGGCCGCCTCGATGCCGCGCCGGCAGAGGTTGACCAGGCGTGAGTCCTGCCGCAGCTCACGCGCGGTCGCGCGCTTGTTCACCGGGGGACGGTCCGGCTCCTCGCCCCCGTCGCGCAGGACGTCCATGTAGATGAACTTGTCGCAGGCGGCACGGAAGGCCTCGGGGGTCTTGCGCTCCCCGATGCCGTAGACGGTCATCCCGGACTCGCGCAGGCGCGAGGCCAGGCGGGTGAAGTCGCTGTCGGAGGAGACGAGCACGAACCCGTCGAACCGCTCGGTGAACAGCAGGTCCATCGCGTCGATGATCATCGCGCTGTCGGTCGCGTTCTTGCCGGCGGTGTAGCCGAACTGCTGGATCGGCTGGATCGCGTGCACGTTGGCCGCGTCCTTCCACTGCCGCAGGTTGGGCGTCGTCCAGTCGCCGTAGATCCGCTTGACCGACGCGATGCCGTACTTGGCCACCTCGGCGACGAGGGCGTCGCAGACGGACGGCTGGGCGTTGTCGGCATCGATGAGCATGGCCAGCTTCGGGGAGTCGACGCGCTCGGGCATGGAGCCTTCCTCGGGGCGGGGGAGGGGCACGGCGGGTGCCCCGCACCACCCTACGGCCCGCGCTTGGGCGGCCCACCGGACGTGCCCTAGACTCCGGGGCAACCCCCCGCGTGGCGGCACCTCGCCCAATCCCCCAGGGCCGGAAGGCAGCAAGGGTCAGCGAGCTCTGCCGGGTACGCGGGGGGCCTTTACGTCTCCCCACGACCCCCCGGCCCCCTATCCTTCCTCCTCATGGTGGGCCGGCGCGTACGACGGGGGCTCGCGGCGGGCGTGCTGCTGGCCGCGGTCGCGTGTGCCACGGACCCCGGGGGTGGCGCGGCGGACCCGGACGCGAGGGCACCCGAGACCTCCCCCACCGCACCGCTCGCCGCCCCCTCCGCGAAGCCGACCGCGCCGATGGACCGGGACGGGGAGGCGGTACCCGAGGAGGTCTCCTCCCTGCTGGAGGAGATGAACTCCTCCACCGAGCCGACCGCACGCACCACCCGACGCCTGCGCGGCTCCGACATCAGCTGGCCGCAGTGCCCCGAGGGCATGGGGATCCCCGAGCGGCGCACCCTGGGCCTGCCGATGCCGGAGGAGTCCTCGGAGTTCGTGGTCATCGGGCTGACCAACGGCCCCGCGTTCACGCCGAACCCGTGCCTGGTCGACCAGGTGGCCTGGGCGCGGGAGCACCGGCAGCTGGTGGCGGCGTACGCCGTGGTGAGCTTCCCGCAGCCCGACCAGCTGCGCCGGTTCGGCGACGACGGACCGTTCGACGGGTCCTCCCGGTTGGGGCGCCTGCGCAACGTCGGGTACCAGGCAGGGCTGTACTCGGTGCAGGTGATGGAGCGGGCCGGGCTGCCCTCGCCGATCGTGTGGGTCGACGTCGAGCCGGTACCGGACTTCGAGTGGAGCGAGGACCGGGTCGCGAACGCCGCCGTGGTGGAGGGGTCGGTCCGGGCCTACCGGGAGCACGGGCTGCGGATCGGGTTCTACTCCACGCCCCACCTGTGGTCGCAGATCGTGGGGGACTACGCCACCGGAGCCCCGGAGTGGCGCGCCGCCGGGGAGTCGCCGATGTCGGAGGCGCTGGAGCGGTGCGGCGAGGACTGGTCGATCCAGGGCGGGGAGGCGGTCATGGGCCAGTGGCTGGCCGACTCGCGGGACCACAACATCACCTGCCCGGGCCAGGAGCTGGACCTCGACGAGTGGTTCCACCGGTTCTGACAGGACGCCACCACCCGCCCCCCGCGTCCCCGCCGTACCGCCTGCGCCCCAGCCATGGTCCGGTGTCGGTCCCGGTGGTTAGGGTTCACAACGTGGAAGCCCCGCTAGCCCTCTACCGCCGCTACCGGCCGGAGACGTTCTCCGAGGTCATCGGCCAGGAGCACGTGACCGAGCCGCTGCGCAACGCGCTCGCGAACAACCGGGTCAACCACGCCTACCTGTTCTCCGGGCCCCGCGGCTGCGGCAAGACCACGTCCGCCCGGATCCTGGCCCGCGCCCTCAACTGCGAGCAGGGCCCGGTGGCGGACCCCTGCGGCGAGTGCGACAGCTGTCGTGAGCTCGGCCGCGGCGGCTCCGGGTCGATCGACGTGATCGAGATCGACGCGGCCTCCCACAACGGTGTCGACGACGCCCGCGAGCTGCGGGAGAAGGCCTTCTTCGCTCCGGTGCGCAGCCGGTACAAGGTCTACATCATCGACGAGGCGCACATGGTGACCACCGCGGGCTTCAACGCGCTGCTGAAGCTGGTCGAGGAGCCCCCGCCGCACCTGCGCTTCATCTTCGCGACCACCGAGCCGGACAAGGTGCTGGCGACGATCCGCTCGCGGACCCACCACTACCCGTTCCGCCTGATCCCGCCGCGGCTGCTCTCCTCCTACCTGAGCGACCTGTGCGAGCGGGAGCAGGTCCCGATCGAGCCCGCCGCGCTGCCACTGGTGGTGCGGGCCGGCGGTGGGTCCGCCCGGGACACCCTGTCGGTGCTCGACCAGCTGCTGGGCGGAGCGGGCGACGAGGGCGTCACCCTCTCCCTGGCCACCGGACTGCTCGGCTACACCCCCGACACGCTGCTCGACGAGGTCGTCGACTCCTTCGCGGCGCGCGACGGGGCGGCCGTGTTCGGGGTGATCGACCGGGTCATCGAGTCGGGCCAGGACCCGCGCCGGTTCACCGAGGACCTGCTCCGCCGGTTGCGGGACCTCGTGATCGTCGACGCCGTGCCCGACGCCCCAGCCACGGGCCTGATCGACGTCGCGCAGGACGCCGGCGAGCGCCTGGTCGCCCAGGCCGCCAGGTTCGGGAGCGTGGAGCTGTCCCGGGCGGCCGACCTCGTCGCCGAGGGGCTGACCGAGATGCGGGGAGCGACCGCGCCGCGGCTGCTGCTGGAGCTGATCTGCGCGCGGGTCCTGCTCCCCGGCGCGCAGGACACCGACGACGGGGTGATGGCCCGCCTCGACCGGCTCGAGAAGCGGATGCAGATCGCGGGCGGCGCCCCGGCCGAGCCGGAGGCGACGCCGCGGGCCCGGGCGCGAGCGGCGGCCCGCGCCACCACCGAGCAGCCGGCTCCCGCCGCGCCCGAGCCCCAGCCGGCCCCCGCGGCGCGCGCACCCGAGCCGGCCCCCGCGTCGTCCGCGCCCCAGTCGGCTCCGCCGAGCCCGCCGGGAGGCGCCGCGGCGGACGCCGGGGCGGGTGCCGGGGAGGGCCCCGGACCCGCCGTACCGCCCGTGGACGAGGCCGGGGCCCCCGACGCGAGCGATGAGCGGGCGGGGCGGAGCGAGGCGCCGGCTCCGGAAACTGCCGCGCCGAGCGCCTCCGAGCCCACCGGCGGGCTCACCCTCGCCGAGGTACGCCGGCTCTGGCCCGACATCGTCGAGGCGACCAAGCTGCGCCGGCGGGTGACCTGGATCCACCTCACCCAGAACGCCCAGGTGGTCGGGGTCGACGGTGACACGCTCACGCTCGGCTTCGCCAACGCCGGGGCCCGGGACAGCTTCGTCAACGGGGGCAGCCCCGAGATCCTCCGGCAGGCGGCGATCGACGTGGTGGGTGCGGACTGGCGGGTCGAGGCGATCATCGACCAGGGTGCCCGGCCCTCCGACCCCGCGGCTGGCGGGCCGGCACCGGCGCCGCGGCGCGAGGAGCCGGCAGGACAACCGTCCGCACCCGCACCGGCCCCGGCGTCGAGCAACGCCTCGGAGGGGGCCCGGGAGGCCCTCCAGCGCACCCGCGAGACGGGCAGCACGGGCCCCGGGGAGCCCGACCCGCTGCAGGACGCCGACCTCGGGGTCGACCGGGACGATCCCGACGTCGAGGCGGCCAACGTCGGGGGCGCCGAGCTGCTCCAGCGGGAGCTCGGTGCCCAGGTGATCGAGGAGATCCCGCACGACTGACCAGACCGGACCAGCCGGACCCACACGACCACAGGACGAAGAGACGTCCACCAGAGGTGAGGACCATGACCCAGAACCCCTTCGATGCGCTCGGCGGCGGCGGTGAGGGCGGCTTCGACATGAACGCCCTGCTCGAGCAGGCCAGCCAGATGCAGCAGCAGCTCCAGGAGGCCCAGGAGGAGCTGGCGAACCGGACGGTCGAGGGCACCGTCGCCGGCGGCAGCGTGACCGTGACCGTGGACGGCGTCGGGGGCCTGAAGTCCGTCGACATCAGGGCCGGCGGGTTCGACGGCAACGACCCCGACGACCTCGCCGACCTCGGCGACATGATCGTCGCGGCCTGGCGCGACGCCAAGCAGCAGGCCGACGCCATGGCCAGCGAGGCGCTCGGCCCCCTGGCCGGCGGGCTCGGTGGTGAGCTGGGCGGTGGCGAGCCGGGCACCGGGCAGGGCGGTGGGCCGCTCGGGTTCAGCCCCGGCACCGGCGGCTGAAGGACGGCCGGTCGGTGTACGAAGGCGTCGTCCAGGACCTGATCGACGAGCTCGGACGGCTCCCCGGCATCGGGCCCAAGAGCGC
>CAZRKV010000180.1:0-6132 GCA_964600305.1 uncultured Nocardioides sp.
GCCAGCGCCTTGGACAGCTCCGTCTTGCCGACGCCCGAGGGGCCGGCGAAGATGAACGAACCGGACGGGCGCTTGGGGTCCTTGAGACCGGCGCGCGTGCGCCGGATCGCCTTGGACACCGCGGCGACGGCGTCGCGCTGCCCGATGATGCGCTTGTGGAGCTCCTCCTCCATGCGCAGCAGCCGGGTGGTCTCCTCCTCGGTCAGCTTGAACACCGGGATGCCGGTCCAGCTGCCGAGGACCTCGGCGATCTCCTGGTCGTCGACCTCCGCCACCACATCCAGGTCACCGGATCGCCACTGCTTCTCACGGTCGGAGCGCTGCTGAATCAGCTGTTTCTCCTGATCGCGCAGGCTGGCGGCCTTCTCGAAATCCTGCCCGTCGATCGCCGATTCCTTCTCCCTGCGCACGTCCGCGATGCGATCGTCGAAGGCCCGCAGGTCCGGCGGGGCCGTCATGCGGCGGATACGCATGCGGGCGCCCGCCTCATCGATCAGGTCGATGGCCTTGTCCGGCAGGAAGCGGTCGCTGATGTACCGGTCGGCCAGCGTGGCGGCCGCCGCCAGCGCGCTGTCCGAGATCGACACCCGGTGGTGTGCCTCGTAGCGGTCGCGCAGTCCCTTGAGGATCTCGATGGTGTGCTCCACCGACGGCTCACCCACCTGCACGGGCTGGAAGCGCCGTTCCAGTGCGGCGTCCTTCTCGATGTACTTGCGGTACTCGTCGAGCGTGGTGGCGCCGATGGTCTGCAGCTCGCCGCGCGCCAGCTTGGGCTTGAGGATCGAGGCGGCGTCGATGGCGCCCTCGGCCGCGCCCGCGCCGACCAGCGTGTGCAGCTCGTCGATGAACAGGATGATGTCGCCGCGGGTGTTGATCTCCTTGAGCACCTTCTTGAGGCGCTCCTCGAAGTCACCGCGGTAGCGGCTGCCGGCGACCAGCGAGCCCAGGTCGAGCGTGTAGAGCTGTTTGTCCTTGAGCGTCTCGGGAACGTCCCCGGCGACGATCGCCTGCGCCAGGCCTTCCGCCACGGCCGTCTTGCCGACGCCCGGCTCGCCGATGAGCACCGGGTTGTTCTTGGTGCGGCGGCTGAGCACCTGCATCACGCGCTCGATCTCTTTGGCACGGCCTATGACAGGGTCGAGTTTCCCGTCGGTCGCGGCCTGTGTGAGGTTGCGCCCGAACTGGTCGAGCACCAGCGAGGTCGACGGCGTGCCGGACTCGCTGCTGCGCCCGCCGGTGGCGGCCTCCGCGCCCTCCTTGCCCTGGTAGCCGGAGAGCAGCTGGATGACCTGCTGGCGGACGCGGTTGAGGTCCGCGCCCAGCTTCTGCAGGACCTGGGCGGCGACGCCCTCGCCCTCGCGGATCAGGCCCAGCAGGATGTGCTCGGTCCCGATGTAGGAGTGACCGAGCTGCAGCGCCTCGCGCAGCGACAGCTCGAGCACCTTCTTGGCTCGCGGCGTGAACGGGATGTGGCCCGACGGCGCCTGCTGGCCCTGGCCGATGATCTCCTCGACCTGGGCGCGGACGGCCTCGAGCGAGATGTCCAGGCTCTCCAGAGCCTTCGCCGCGACGCCCTCTCCCTCGTGGATCAGGCCGAGCAGGATGTGCTCGGTCCCGATGTAGTTGTGGGAGAGCATGCGGGCCTCTTCCTGGGCGAGTACGACGACTCGCCTGGCCCGGTCGGTGAACCGCTCGAACATGTGCGCATCTCTCCTCGTGCAGGTGTGCGTGGAACTCGGGGCGGGCGCGGACGGCCCGCGCGACACCCGTTCCAACTACTCCTCCACCCTACGTGTTCCCGGGCGGAGCACGATCCGCTGTGAGCGAACAACAGCCGGCCCCGGAGGGCCGGCCGTGGTCGCTCCTGCTACTTGGTGCGGGTCCTAGTGGGCCGCGGCGTACGCCTCGCGCACCTCGGCGGAGACCCGGCCGCGGTCGGGGACCTCGTAGCCGTTGGCGCGAGCCCACTCGCGGATCTCCTTGGCGCTCGGCCCGGAGCCGCCCGAGGAGCCCGAGCCGGAGGACCCGGAGCGGCGACGCCGGGAGCTGGTGGCCTTCCGGGCGTGGCCGACGTAGGGGCTCAACGCGTCACGGAGGGCGGCAGCGTTGGCCTCGTTGAGGTCGATCTCGTAATTCGTGCCGTCGAGGCCGAAAGCGACGGTTTCGACGGCTTCACTTCCGTCGATGTCGTCAATCAGGACGATGTTCACCTTCTGCGCCATACCCATCTCCTTCTGCCGCCCAATTTCCCGGGCCTTCCGACTGCATTGTCGGGGCCGCGCTGAATTCTGGCAGAGAATCCGCGTGAGGCGCAAAGCAGAATGCGCGTGCGCGGTTATTCAGGAATTGGGGGGCGGGCCCGGACGGTGATTTCGCGCGAACACCAGCTCCAGGCCCAGCAGCGTCAGCCACGGGGAGTGCGCGGTGAAGCAGGTGCACTCGTCGACCACCAGTCCCGCGAGGTGTCCGGTGGATATGACGTCGACCTCGTTCGGCTCGGCGCCGAGGTCGGCCACGATGCGCTCGACGATTCCCTCCACCTGCGCGGCGACACCGAAGACCATTCCCGATTGGAGCGCCTCCACGGTGTTCTTCGCAATCACGCCCCGGGGGCGGACCAGCTCGACCTTCCGCAGCTGCGCACCCCGCCGACCCAACGCTTCGAGCGAGATTTCGATCCCGGGAGAAATGGCGCCGCCGATGTAGCTTCCCGACGCGTCGATGACGTCGAAGGTGGTCGCGGTCCCGAAGTCCACCACCACCGCGGGACCGCCGTACAGCCGGGCGGCGGCGAGCGCGTTGAGGATCCGGTCGGTGCCGACCTCGCGCGGGTTGTCCATCAGCACCGGGAGCCCGGTGCGGATCCCCGGCTCGACCACGACCGCCGGCAGCCCGGCGAAGTGGTGGGCGAGCATCTCGCGCCACTCGTGCAGCACCGAGGGCACGGTGGCGCACACCGCGACGCCGGTCGGGCGGGTCTCGCAGTCGGCGAGCAGGGCCCGCAGCAGCACCGCCCACTCGTCGGCGGTGCGCCGTTCGTCGGTCGCCACCCGCCAGTGGGGGCCCACCTCCCCGTCGGTCACCAGGCCGAGCACCGTGTGCCCGTTGCCGATGTCGGCGCACAGCAGGGTCATCGCACCTCCCGGAGGTCCATCCCGATGTCGAGCACCCGCGCGGAATGGGTCAGGCCCCCGACCGCGAGGAAGTCCACCCCGGTGGCGCCGTACTCCCCCGCGTCGGCGAGGTCGAGGCCACCGGAGGCCTCCAGCCGGGCGCGGCCCGCGGCGGTCGCCACGGCCTGCCGCAGCTGCGCGGGGGTGAAGTTGTCCAGCAGCACCTCGTCCACCCCGGCGTCGAGCGCCTCGCGCAGCTGGTCGAGGTCGTCGACCTCCACCTGCACCGGGACCTCCGGGAACCGTTCCCGCACCAGCCGGTACGCCGCCGCCACACCCCCCGCAGCCGCGACGTGGTTGTCCTTGACCAGGGCGGCGTCGGAGAGCGAGTGCCGGTGGTTGAGCCCGCCACCGCAGCGGACGGCGTACTTGGCCAGGGCCCGCCACCCGGGGAGGGTCTTGCGGGTGTCGCGCACCCGGGCGCCGGTGCCGGCCAGCGCCCGGGTCCACGCGGCCGTGGCGGTCGCGATGCCCGAGAGGTGGCCGGCGTAGTTCAGGGCGGTGCGCTCGGCGGTGAGCAGCAGCGCGGTGCGGCCGGTGACGGTGAGCACCACGTCGCCGGGGGCCACCGCGCTGCCCTCGGCCACTCGCCGGACCGCCACGTCACCGAGCACGTGGCGGAAGACCAGCTCCGCGACGAGCAGGCCGGCGACGGTGCCCGGCTCCCGGGCCACGAAGTCGGCGGTCTCGACCTGGTCGGACGGGATCGTCGCCCAGCTGGTGACGTCTGCCCCGGGGAGGTCCTCGGCGACCGCGTCGGCGACACCGGCGTACACCCGCCGCGGGTCCAGCCCGGCCGCGGTGAGCTCGTCGAGGAGCGGCCGCGGCAGCCCGTCGTACGGCGTGCGGGCGATCGCGTGGGGGACGGCGCTCGAGGTGGTGCTCATCGGACCTCCGTGGGGTCGGTCGCCGGTCCGGGGCGGTGGTGGGCCTCGAGCCGGCCGTCGACGAGGCGGACGTCGACGTGGCCCGAGCAGCGGGCGTCGTCCCGGTCGGGGTGGTCCTCGCGCCAGTGCGAGCCGCGGGTCTCCTGCCGCGCCTGCGCCGCGGCGACCAGGCCGGAGGCCACGGTGACCAGGTTGGTGGTCTCCCAAGCCCCGGGGTCCACCGACTCCGCCGGCTTGCCGCCGAGGGCCTCGAGCACGGCGGCGGCCTCGGCCAGGCCGTCGGCCGAGCGGAGCACCCCGGCGTGGGCGGTCATGGTCTCCTGCAGCGCCGGACGCTCCCCGCCCGGGACCAGGCCGTGGGCGCGGTCGTCGTCCTCGGGGCGGCGGCGCGGGCCCAGCTCGTCGGGCAGCACCTCGGCGATCCGCCGGGAGAAGACCAGGCCCTCGAGCAGGGAGTTGGAGGCGAGCCGGTTGGCACCGTGGACGCCGGAGCAGGCGACCTCGCCGGTGGCGTAGAGCCCCGGCACGGAGGTGCGGCCCCACAGGTCGGTGAGGACCCCGCCGGAGGTGTAGTGCTGGGCGGGGGCGACCGGGACCAGGTCGCGGACCGGGTCCACGCCGTGGGCCCGACAGGTCGCCAGGATCCCGGGGAAGCGCCGCGACCAGAACCCGTCGGCGGGGCCCTGGGCCGCGTCGGCCCCATCACCGCCACCGATCCCGCGGGCATCGAGCCACACGTGGGGGCGCCCGGCGCGGCGCATCCGGCGGGTGATCGCCTTGGCCACCACGTCCCGCGGGGCCAGGTCGGCCAGCGGGTGGACCCCGGCCATGATCGGGTCGTGGTCGTCGTCGACGAGGACGGCCCCCTCGCCGCGGACGGCCTCCGAGACCAGCGGCTGCCGCCCCACCCGGTCCGGGCCGAGCCACATCACCGTGGGGTGGAACTGCACGAACTCGAGGTCGCGGAGCGTCGCCCCGACCCGCAGCGCCAGCGCGGCGCCGTCACCGGTGGCGACCGCGGGGTTGGTGGAGGAGGAGAAGGCCTGGCCCATGCCCCCGGAGGAGAGCACCACCGCCCGGGCGTGCACCGCCCCCACCCCGTCGCGCTGTCCCTCGCCGAGCACGTGGAGGGTCACACCGGCGGCCCGGCCGTCGGCGTCGCGGAGCAGGTCGAGGACCAGGGCGTGCTCGACCAGCTCGATCTCGGGCTTGGCGCGTACGGCGGCCTCCAGCGCGCGCTGGATCTCCGCGCCGGTCGCGTCCCCACCCGCGTGGGCGATCCGGTCGCGGTGGTGGCCGCCCTCGCGGGTGAGCGAGAGGTCCCCGGCAGGTGTGTGGTCGAACTCCGCGCCCAGGGCGATCAGCTCGTGGACGGCGGCCGGTCCCTCGGTGACCAGCACACGCACGGCCGCGGGGTCACAGGCACCGGCGCCCGCCACCAGGGTGTCCCGCTCGTGCTGCTCCGGGCTGTCCTCGGGGCCCAGGGCCGCGGCGATCCCGCCCTGGGCCCAGCGGGTGGACCCGGCGCCCAGGACGTCCTTGGTGACGACCAGGACCCGGCCCGCCGGACCGAGTGCCGCCTCGAGCCGCAGGGCGGCGGTGAGACCGGCGATGCCGGAGCCGACCACGACCACGTCGGCCTCGGCCACCCACCCGGCGGGTGGCGCGGTCAGCCGCGCGGGCAGCCGGCCCTCAGCGGCCGGCGGTGAGGTCACCGCGGACCAGCCCGTCGTCGCCGAAGGTCTCGGCCGGGTCGTAGCCGGTGGCCATCACCTGGTTGTCGGCGTCGACGAAGACGACCGAGGGCTTCAGCTCCCGGGCCTCCGCGGTCTCCATCTGGGCGTAGGCGATGAGGATCACCAGGTCGCCGGGGTGCACCAGCCGGGCAGCGGCCCCGTTGATGCCGATCACCCCCGACCCGCGCTCGCCGGCGATGGTGTAGGTCTCCAGGCGGGCGCCGTTGGTGATGTCGACGATGTGCACCAGCTCGCCGGGGAGCAGGTCGGCCGCGTCGAGCAGGTCCTCGTCGACGGTGACCGACCCGACGTAGTGCAGGTCGGCCTGGGTCACCG
>CAZRKV010000181.1:0-6073 GCA_964600305.1 uncultured Nocardioides sp.
GCGTCCTCGGCCAGCAGCGCGGCCGCCAGGAGCATCACCCCGTGCAGGTCCATCCGGCCCTGGGAGCGCTTGGTGTCCTCGTAGGCCGCCAGGACCCGGGCCACCGCCTCCGCGTCGTGCCCGGCCACCGAGCGTCCGCGAGCCGGAGCGATCCGGGCGTAGTCGTCGGGCCGCACGTTGCTGACCTTGGCCCACTCCACCTCGCTGGCCAGGTCCCGCAGCAGCGCCTGGTCGGCGGCGATCCGCATCCGGCGCACCGCGGTCGCGAGGATCGACAGCTTGGACTCGGTGAGGGTGGGCAGCTCGGTGCCGTGGACCCTGGGCCAGAAGTAGCGCAGCTGGCGCAGGGCCGCGGAGTGGAAGGTCCGGGCCTGCACGCCGCCGGCGCCCAGCGCCCGCAGCCGACCGCGCATCTCACCGGCCGCCCGGGTGGTGAAGGTGACCGCGAGCACCTCGGTGGGGACGTAGACCCCCGCGTGGACACCGTGGGCGATCCGGTGGGTGATCGCCCGGGTCTTGCCGGTCCCGGCCCCGGCGAGGACCCGCACCGGACCGTGGAGGGTCTCGGCCACCTGGCGCTGCTCGGGATCGAGGTCCGCGAGCAGGTCACCGACCGCCATGGAACAAACTCCTCGCAGCTGGTTGTTGGAGCCCATCGGTGGCACCGTCGAGCTCCGACGCGTGCCGGAGACACCCTAGATGCCGGAAGGGACAATCGATGGCGAGCGCCCCGTTCACGATGTACACCACCCCCTGGTGTGGCTACTGCTACCGCCTCAAGAGCCAGCTGGACCGGGAGGGCATCCAGTTCGAGCTGGTCGACATCGAGCAGGACCCCGCCTCGGCCCAGGTGGTCGAACAGGCCAACGGTGGCAACCAGACGGTGCCGACCCTGGTGTTCGCCGACGGGACCGCCCAGACCAACCCCTCGCTGGCCCAGGTCAAGGACAAGATCGCCTCCCTGGGCTGACCAGGTGGGCTGATCAGGTGCGGCCGGCCCCTACCACCGGCCCGGGAGCGGGCCGCCGTACCAGTCCTCGATCAGCGACCGGGAGATCGACACCCCGCCGGGCAGGAGGAGGGTGCCGGCCTCGGCCTCCTCACGCATCTGGGTGCGGGTGAACCACCGCGCGTCCTCGATCTCCCAACCGTCGACCTCGATCTCGGTGGTGCGCGCCCGCGCCGTGAAGCCGACCATCAGGCTGGCCGGCAACGGCCAGGGCTGGCTGCCGAAGTAGGCGACCTCGCCCACGGCGACGCCGGTCTCCTCGAGCACCTCGCGGCGCACGGCGTCCTCCATCGTCTCGCCCGGCTCGACGAAGCCGGCGAGCGTGGAGTACCGGCCCGGGGGCCAGGCCGGCGAGCGACCCAGCAGGCAGCGTTCCTCGGCCGAGTCGGGCTCGCCGGCCGCCACCACCATGATCACGGCCGGGTCGGTCCGGGGGAACTGGGTGCGGTCGCACGACTCGCAGCGGAGCACGTGCCCGGCCTCCCGGGCGACCAGGTTCCCACCGCACCGCGGGCAGTGCCGGGTGGCGCGGTGCCACTCGGCCATGCCGACCGCGTGGAGGACGAGTGGGCCCGCCCCTCCGGTGAGGGACGTGAGCACGTGGCGCAGCGGCAGCCACTCGTCGCGCTCGCCGGGGACGTCGGCCGGATCGGCGAGCACCGCGAAGTGCCAGGTGCCCTCCCGCTCCCCGAGCAGCACCCGGGTGCCCGGCGGTGCGTCGGCGGGCGCCACCCACTCCACCTCGCCCCCGACGGGCCGCAGCCGGGACCCGGCCACCACGAGCACGCGGGTGCCCGGGTCGGCCCAGGCCTGCTGGAGCCAGGCCGCATCGTGGCGCAGCGTCCCGAGCCGGTCGTGCGGCCGCTCCGACAGTGCGACGTGCGGCAGGTGGCGGCCATCGGTGTGGTGCGGCTCGGGCATGGGCGCAGGCTACCCAGCGAACAGCCGCTCGAGCTCCTCGCGGTCGGGCAGGTCGGTCGGCTCGACCACGTCTCCGGTCCGGACGTGGTGGAAGGCCGCCCGGACGCGCCCGGGATCGATGCCCTGCAGCTCGGCCCAGCCGAGGCGGTAGAGCGCGAGCTGCAACGGGTCGGCACTCCCGACCGGGCCGGTCTTCCAGTCCACGACGAGGAAGTCCCCGTCCTCCGCGTAGACCGCGTCGATCCGTCCGCGCACCACCTGGCCGGCCAGCACCAGCGCGAACGGCACCTCCACGGCGTGCGGATGCCGGTCACCGAACGGCCCTGCCTCGAAGGCCGCCACGAGCTCGGCGAGGTCGGACTCGCCGTCGATGCCCTCGTCCCCCTGGCCGGGCAGCTCCTCGGGCCCGAAGAGCCCCTGCTGGCCGAACCGGGCCTCGACCCAGGCGTGGAAGCGGGTGCCGAACCGAGCCTGCGGGGACGGGCGGCGTGGCATCGGACGCGCCAGGTCCCGGGCGAAGGCCTCCGGGTCGTCACGCAGCTGGGCCAGGGCCGTCGCCGACAGGCTCGAGGGCAGCGGCACCTCCACCTCGGGGGCGCGCTCCGCGCGCGCCTCGGCCAGCAGTCGGTCGAGCTCGGCGTCCCAGGCCGCGACCCGGGCCGACTCCACCAGGTCCAGGCCGGGGTCCTCCCGCTCGGGGTCGGGGCCGTCCCGGCGGGCCATCTCCCGCCGTACGAGACCGGCGGCCTCGATCCGGCGCCGGGCCTCCGCGGTCTGCTCGGTGACCGGCCAGGGCTCCTCCCGGACCCGGTCGAGGAGCGGGTTGGGCGTGCCCTTCTCCGGCTTGTCCACCCACGACTCGGGCTTCTCGCCCCACTCGGCCATCGCCTCGGCCACCTCGACCTGGTACGGCGAGGGGCCCAACGGGGTCTTGCGGTCCTCGTGCCAGACGTAGGAGGAGACCACGAGCTGGTGCCGGGCGCGGGTGAGGGCGACGTACCCCAGGCGCAGCTCCTCGGTCTGCTCGTGCGCCCGCGAGGCCTCGCGGAACTCCGCCAGGTCGGCGCGCTCGTGGCCGCGCAGCGCCGGGAGGTCGTCGGCGTCACCCCGCAACGGGTTGGGCAGCACCCCCGGGCCCGAGGTCCACAGGGTGCGGGTGCGCTTGGTGGGGAACTTCTCCTCGCACACGCCCACGCAGAAGACCGTGTCCCACTCCAGCCCCTTGGCCCGGTGCACGGTCAGCAGCTTGACCGAGTCGGCCTCGCTCGGGGTGGCGACGTCGAGGCCGGTGCCCATCTCGTCCTCGGCGGTGAGGTAGGCCAGCAGGGCCGCCAGGCTGGTGTCCCCGTCGACCGCCTGGAACTCGGCCACGGCCTTGACGAACAGGTCGAGGTTGTCCCGCCGCGCCCGGGCGGCCGGACTGACCGCCGCCGCCAGCTCGACGTCGATGCCGGTGGTGTCGATGATGCGGCGCACCAGGTCCAGCAGCGGCTCGCCGGCGTGGGCGCGCAGGCGGCGCAGCTCACCGGCCAGCAGGGCGAAGCGCTCGCGCGCCTCGGCGGAGTAGGGGTAGGCGTCCGCGTCCCCGGGGTCCTCCAGCGCGTCGGCCAGGGAGGCCACCTCGGTGGGATCGGCCCCGGACACCGCCGTGGCCAGCTCCTCGGCGAGGGGTACGTCCCGGTCGGGCCGCCCCGACCCGAGGGTGAGGTCGTCGGCCCGGCTCCCCAGGATCGCCAGGTCACGGGTGCCGATGGCCCACCGTGGTCCGTTGAGCAGGGTGAGCAGGGCGGCGTTCGCGGTCAGGTCGTGCAGCAGCGTCAGCGTGGCCACCACCTCGGCGACCTCGGGCAGGCGCAGGAGGCCCTGCAGGCCCACGATCTCGACCGGGACGTCGACGGCCGAGAGCGTGTCGAAGACGTCGGCGGCGTGCGCGTTGTCCCGGACCAGGACCCCGATCTCCCGCCAGGCCTCCGCCCCCGGGTCGGCCGCGACGACGCGGTCGCGGGTGGCCACCACCTGCTCGGCGAGCCAGTCGAGCTCGGCGGCGTAGGACTCGTGCACGGCGACCCGTACGCTGCCGTCGTCGGCGCCCTGCTGGGGCTCGAGCGGCTGGACCTGGTCGAGCTCCTCCAGCAGCGGTCGGGCCAGGCGGTTGGCGACCTCGAGGATCCGGCGGTCCGAGCGACGGTTGACCGTCAGCGGGTACGTGGGCACGTCCGTGGAGCCGTCCCGGCGCGGGAAGTCGCGGCCGAAGCCCAGGATGTTGGAGACCGAGGCTCCCCGCCACCCGTAGATCGCCTGGTTGGGGTCGCCCACGGCGGTGACGGCGTGTCCCCGGCCGTGGTCGGGGTCCTCGCCGGAGTACAGCCGACCCAGCATCATCGCCTGCGCCACGGAGGTGTCCTGGTACTCGTCCAGGAGCACGATCCGGTGCTGCTCGCGCTCGGCCTCCCCCACCGCGGGGTGCTCGACGGCGAGCCGGGCCGCCAGCGCCACCTGGTCGGAGAAGTCCATCAGTCCGAGCTCGGACTTGAGGCGCCGGTAGGTCTGCACCAGCCCGATCAGCTCCTCCCGGCGGTCGATGGCGTGGATCGCCCTCAGCGCGTCGGCCTTGCCGCGAGAGGTCCGCACCACCTGCTCGAAGGCCTGCCGCTGGGTGTGGTGGAACGCGTACAGGTCGTCGACGTCGACGAGGTGCTCGGTCATCGCCCCGTCGAGCGCGAGCAGGTAGTTCACCACCGTCGGGGGGTGGTCGCTGAGCAGCTCGATCCGGCCGGTGTGGCGCTGGATGGCGCGGATCGCGAGCTGGTAGCGGGAGGCATCCGCCAGCACCCGGGTGTCGGGCTCGTGGCCGATCCGCAGCCCGTGCTCGGTCAGCAGCGAGGCGGCGTAGGCGTTGTAGGTGGCGACGGTGGGTTCGAGCACCTCCTCGTCGGAGACCGGTGAGGCCTGGCCGCGCCCGTGACCGGCCGCCGCCAGCGCCTGCCGGATCCGGTCGCCGAGCTCGCTGGCCGCCTTGGTGGTGAAGGTGAGGCCGAGGACCTGGTCCGGCGCCACCTGGCCGGTGGCGACCAGGTAGACGACCCGCGCCGCCATCAGCGCCGTCTTGCCCGACCCGGCCCCGGCGATCACCACCGCCGGCTCCAGCGGGGCCGTGATGGCCTCCCACTGCTGTGGGCTGACGGCGAAGTCGGTGCGCATCACCTGCTGCAGGTCCGTGGGTGACTCGATCCTCACGACAGCACCGTCCCTGCTCCCTTGATCGGGCACAGCGCCTGGAACCCGCAGGTCTCGCAGTGCTTGCCGGACACGGCGGGGAACCGCTCCTCGCGGAGCAGGCCCACGGCCCGGGCGAGCTGCTGCTCGACCAGCAGCTCGCCGTCCTCACCCCGCCGCGGCGGGGACTGGGCCTGCACCTTCGCGGCCGGCTTGTCGGTGCGCAGGTGCACCAGCTCGGCGCCTCCCGGCTCGCGCCCCGCCGGTGCGCCCTCCTCACCGATCACCAGGTCGTCGACGGCGCCGTGGGCGACGGCGTACTGGTAGAGGCCCAGCTGTGGGTGGGCGGCGACCTCGTCCCCGGTGGGCGGGTACTTCCCGGTCTTGAGGTCCACGACCACGACCCGGCCCTCGGCGTCGATCTCGACCCGGTCGGCGTAGCCGTGCAGTCGCACCCGCGGCCCGTCGGGGAGGTCCACCTCGCAGGTGAGCCGGTGCTCGGTCGCCAGCAGCCGGCGGGCGTCCTCCCCGGACTGCCACTGCACGAACCGGTGCAGGGCCTGGCGCACCTCCTCCCGCTCCCGCTCCCCCGACCAGGGGGTGCGGAAGGCGATCTGCCCCCAGACCCGGTCGACGTGCTCCATGACCTCCTCGACCCGTTCGGGGTCCGCGGGCAGCTCACCGCGCGCCATCCGGTCGGCGACGGCGTGCACCACCAGCCCGAAGCCCTGCGACGCGGTCGCCGGCGTCGCGCCCCCGGCCTCCCGCTCGAGGAACCAGCGCGCCGGACAGGCCAGGAGGGAGGTGAGGACGCTCGCGGACAGCGTGAGCGGCTCGTCGGCCGGGCGCAGGGGCGCCTCCGAGCGGCTGGGGGCGCGGGTCCCCCACCAGGTGCCCGGGTCGGCCGTGGGGACCAGGGCCCGGCCG
>CAZRKV010000182.1:0-6064 GCA_964600305.1 uncultured Nocardioides sp.
GTCGACGTCGACCATCGTGCACACGGTGTCCAGGTGCATGGTCGCCCGCTCCTGCACGATCGGGACGGCGAGGACCGTGTGGGCCAGGCCGCGGTGGAGCAGCTCGCGCGCCAGCTGCTCGGCCCCCGCCGGGGTGGTCCGCTCCCCGACACCGACCGCGACGACCCCCGGTCCGAGCAGCAGCACGTCCCCGCCCTCGACGTGCTCGTGCTGCCCGCCGTGGAGGCGGGGTACGTCGCGCAACCGGGGGTGGGTGGACCAGACGAGCTCGGTCAGCTGCGACTCGCGCACGCGCGCGGGCATCGCGAGCGAGGTGAGGGCGACGTGGTCGCGGACCCGGGCCGAGGAGTCGCGGGTGAACAGCAGGTTCGGCAGCGGGTCGACGAGGAAGTCGTCGTGCGCGAGCAGGGAGGTGACCAGGCCGCGCCCACCGCGGACCTCGTCGTTGCGGATGCCGGCCACCAGGTGGTCGGTCAGCTCCTCGGGCGCGGCGTCGCGCAGGGCCGCGCCGAGGTAGGTGCGCAGGGTGTACCCCAGGTGCAGGCCCTGCAGGGCGGTGGCGACCGCGCGGTCGCGGGCGGCGGGGTCGGCCAGCGCCTCGACCAGCAGGTCGGTCAGCTGGAGCACCTCCACCCCGCGAGAGGTGAGCACCTCGGCGAAGGCGTCGTGCTCCTCCTGGGCCCGCCCCACCCACGGCACGGCATCGAACAGGAGCCGGTCGTTGTTGCGGGGGGTGAGCCGCTTGAGCTCGCGCCCCGGGCGGTGGAGCAACACGGTCCGGAGTCGGCCGACCTCGCTGTCGGTCCCGTCGTGGGCCATGCCTGGAGACCCTAGTCGCCGGCCGCCCCGCCGGCGGGCGCCGACCCGCGGGGCAGGGTCAGGAGAGGAGCTCCCACAGGGTGAGCGAGGCCAGCACCAGGCAGACCGTGGCTCCCGCGTAGTGCAGCGTCCGCAGCCCCACCCGCTGCAGCAGCGCGCGTCCGACCAGGATCGCCAGCCCGCTGACCGTGAGCAGGGCGGCGAGGGCCCCGACGAACACGCCCACCGGGTCGTCGTACCGCGCGACCAGGGAGAGCGTGAGCAGCTGGGACAGATCGCCCCACTCGGCGGCGAAGAGGACCAGGAAGCTGGCGCCCACGGCGGACAGGCCGCCGCGGGCGGAGCCGGCCCGGGCGGCGTACTCCTCGCCCTCGTCCGTGGGGTCGGCGTCCTCCCCCCGGCCCTGGCGCCGGGCCTCGACGAAGAGGAGCACGGCCCCGGCCAGGAACAGCAGCACCGCCGCCCCCTGCACCAGCGTGGTCGGCAGGAAGGTCGTGGCCTTCCCGAGGGCGACGGCGATGCCGGTCTGGAGGGCGAAGGCGAGTCCCACCCCGAGCCAGACCAGCAGCGGACGGAAGCGCGTCCCCAGGACCAGGGTGGCGATGAAGGTCTTGTCGGGGAGCTCGACGACGACGATGGTCACGAAAGCCGTGCCGATCACCACCGGGTCGATCACCGGCCGTCCTTCCTCGCGTGTCCGGGCACCGGAGGGACCCTACCGCCGTGCGTCGACGGCCCCGCCGGCTCCCGGCGCCGTATGCTCGGGCTCCATGTCGGAGATCCTCGCGTCGCTCGCCCTCCTCCTCGCCCTCGCCGCCCTCGTGGTGGCGCTCCGGGGCCGGCGACCCGCCGGTGACGAGGACCGGGACGGGGGGTCGTCGGAGCCGCTGCCCCGCGACGTCCACGGCCTGCGACAGGAGGTCGCGGCCCTGCGGCGCGAGGGCGCGGAGGCGCTGCGGCACCTGTCGGTGGTGCGCTACGACGCGTTCGGCGACATGGGCGGCCACCTGTCGTGGTCGCTCGCCCTGCTCGACGACGCCGGCCACGGGGTGGTGCTGACCTCGGTCCACGGCCGCAGCGAGGCCCGCACCTACGCCAAGGGCGTCGCGGACTGGACCTCGGAGCAGCAGCTGTCGCCCGAGGAGGTGGAGGCGATCCAGAACGCCCGTCCGGAGGCCCGGGCGTGAACCCGCTGCGGCCCGTCGCGATCGCGATCGGTCGACAGCCGTGGCTGTCGCGGTGGCTGCCGGCCATCGTCCGGGTCGACCAGTTCCTGCGCCGGACCACGCGCGGCCGGTTCCCCCTGCTTCGGCTGGCCGGGCTGCCCGAGCTCTACCTGACCGTGCCCGGTCGCCGCTCCGGCATCCCCCGGACCACCCCGCTGCTGTGCGTCCCGCACGAGGACGGCTGGCTGGTCGCCGGGTCCAACTGGGGCCGGCCGCGCCCGCCGTGGTGGGTGGGGAACCTGCTGGCGGCCGACACCGGCGAGGTGGACCACCGGGGACGGCGTACGACGGTGTCCCCCCGCCTGGTGACCGGACCAGAGCGCGAACGGCTGTGGGCCCGCATGGTCCGCACCTGGCCCAACTTCGAGGAGTACGCCGCCCGCACCGACCGGGAGATCCCGGTGTTCCTGCTCGAGCCGGTCGGTCAGGGCCGACGGTCCGGGGACGCCGGGTAGACCCCGAGCAGCCGGACCTGCTCGGTGAAGAACTCCAGCTCCTCCAGGGCCCGGGCCACGGGCGGGTCGTCGGGGTGGCCGTCCACCTCGGCGAGGAACTGGGTCGCGGTGAAGTGCCCGTCGACCATGTAGCTCTCCAGCTTGGTCATGTTCACGCCGTTGGTGGCGAAGCCCCCCAGCGCCTTGTAGAGCGCGGCCGGGATGTTGCGGACGTTGAAGACGAAGCTGGTGACCACCGGCCCGTCCCCGGCGGGGGGCCGGACGGGGTCGCGGGACAGCACCACGAACCGGGTGGTGTTGTGGTCCGCGTCCTCGACGTCCTCGCGGAGGATCTCCAGGCCGTAGATCTCCGCGGCCAGCGGCGGGCTGATCGAGGCTTGGGTCGGGTCGCCCAGCTCGGCGATCTCGCGGGCGGCGCCGGCGGTGTCGCCGGAGATGACCGGCTCCAGACCCAGGTCGCGGATCACCTTGCGGCACTGGCCCAGGGCGTGGACGTGGCTGTGCACCCGCCGGATGCACTCCGGGGTGGCCCCGGGCACGCCCATCAGCGTGAACTGCACCCGCAGGAACTGCTCACCCACCATGTGCAGCGTCGAGTCCGGCAGGAAGTGGTGGATGTCGGCGACCCGACCGGCCAGGGAGTTGTCGATGGGGATCAGCGCCAGGTCGGCGCCGCCGCTCTCGACCGTCGCGAAGACGTCCTCGAAGGAGGCGCACGGCAGCGCCTCGAGGTCGGCGTACTCGCGCCGGCAGACGATGTGGGAGTTGGAGCCGGGCTCGCCCTGGTAGGCGATCCGGGTGGGGGTGCGGCTCGGGGTCACGCCTCCAGTGTCTCAGGTGCCCCGAGGGGGTCGGCTGGCGGTCAGCGGGGGACCCGGACCAGGAGCTTGCCGTGCAGGCACTCCATGTGCAGCTCGTGGCCGGGGCCGACGGCGTCGCCGTCGAGCTGGCGGGGCACCTCGTGGCCGGCCCGGATGTCCACGGTGGCGCCGGCGAGCCGGTTGACGGTCTCGTCGGTGCGGGGGCGCCGGGCGAGGACCCGCCACGCCAGGGGGACCCAGGACCAGAACCGGCGCGGGTGCAGCAGCACCACGTCGATCCGGCCGTCGTCGATCGTGGCGTCCGGCAGCAGCGGCATCCCGCCCTGCAGGGTGCCGACGTTGCCGACCAGGATGGTGCGGGCCCGGTGCACGGTGGGCTCGCCGCCGTCGATGGCGATCTCGACCTTCACGGCCGGGAACATCAGGGCCTTCAGCCCCGAGAAGACGTAGGCCACCCACCCCACCCGGGCCTTGATGTCCTCGTTGACGCCTTCCATGATCGCGGCGTCGAAGCCCATCCCGGCCATCACGAGGAAGTGGCTGTCGGCCATCTCGTCCCCGGTCACCCGGACCAGGTCGATCGCCCGGTCCTGTCCGGTGATCGCCACGTCGACCGCAGAGCGCAGGAAGAGCGGCAGCCCCAGGTTGCGGGCCAGCAGGTTGCCGGTGCCGGCCGGGACGATGCCCACGGCGACGCCCGTGCCGGCCAGCTCGGCACAGACCTCGCGGACGGTGCCGTCGCCGCCGCACACCAGGACCAGCTCGGCACCCGCGGCCGCCGCGGCGGCGGCCATCCCGGTGCCGGAGTCCTCCACGGTGGTGTAGTGCCACACCGGCTCGTCCCAGCCGCCCTCGGCGGCCTGGGTGGTGACGATCCGCCGGAACGCCTCGATGTCCTCCAGCTTGGACGGGTTCAGGACCACGTGCAGGGAGCGACGGGACTCGAACACCTCGGCCAACGGCTCGGCCCGGGCGGCGTGGCTGCGCGGCAGCGGGTTGTAGACCGACAGCACCAGCAGCACGAACACCGCGGCGAGCAACCACCCACCGACCACGTCCGAGGGGTAGTGGCGCCCCAGCAGCACCCGGTCGGCCCCCACCACCAGCACCAGGACCGCGAGCAACGTGTAGCCCAGCCGCCGCATCGACGCCCGGCGCACCAGCATCAGCAGCAGCACGCCCACCACCCCGGCGAAGGCCGCGGTGGAGGAGGCGTGGCCCGAGGGGTACGCCGCGTTCTCCAGCAGACCGACCGGGTCCTGCCAGTCGGGGCGGTCCCGCCCCACCAGGACCTTCACCCCGGTCGTGGCCAGTGCCGTGGCCAGCATCGTGCCCAGGACGAACAGGCCGGCCCGGTGGTGGCGCTTGAGCAGCAGCGCCCCCGCGAGCACGATCGTGTAGACCGTCATCATCAGCGTGTTGGTCGCGTCCTCGACCAGCCGCAGGACCCACGGGAGGCCGTCCACCCCGGCGACCCACCCGGCGGCCTCCCGGCCCCACCGGTCGACGGTCATCAGCGGACCCCAGGCCTGCTCGTGCAGCACCGCCAGCACCACCAGGACCGCCGCGCACAGGGCGGCGTACCCCAGCGGCACGAGGCGTGGGCGATCGAGCACGGACGTCCTCCCGGGAGATGCGGTCCCCGCAGTATGCCGCGACTCGGGGCCGTCGCCGGCATCCGGATAGCCTTGCGGGCATGATCGACCCCCGCGTGCTCCGTGAGGACCCCGACCGCGTCCGCGCCGCCCAGGCCAAGCGCGGCCTGTCCGACGAGGTCGTGGACCGTGCCCGCGCCGCCGACCAGGAGCGGCGCCGCGCGATCGGCGAGTTCGAGGCCCGCCGCTCGGAGCAGAAGCGGATCGGCAAGCAGATCCCGCAGGCCCAGGGCGCCGAGCGCGAGGAGCTGCTGGCGCACACCAAGTCGCTGGCCGCCGCGGTCAAGGAGGCCGAGGCCGCCCAGGCGCGGGCCGAGGAGGCGTGGACCGCGGCGCTCAAGGAGCTGCCCAACCTGGCCGCCGAGGAGGCCCCCGCCGGGGGCGAGGACGACTTCGTGGTGCTCGAGACGGTCGGCGAGCCCCGCGACTTCGAGGCCGAGGGATTCACCCCCCGCGACCACGTCGAGCTCGGTGCCCTGCTCGGCGCGATCGACGTCGAGCGCGGCGCGAAGGTGTCCGGCTCGCGGTTCTACTACCTCACCGGCGTCGGCGCCGAGCTCGAGCTCGCGCTGGTCAACCTGGCGATGGCCCAGGCCCGCGAGACCGGCTTCACCCAGGTGATCCCGCCCTCGCTGGTCAAGCCGCACGCGATGGAGGGGACCGGCTTCCTCGGTCAGGCCGCCGACGACGTGTACCGGATCGAGGGGCAGGACCTCTACCTCGTCGGCACCAGCGAGGTCCCGATGGCGGCGTACCACGCCGACGAGATCCTCGACGCCGAGACGCTCCCGCGGCGGTACGCCGCCTTCAGCCCCTGCTTCCGCAAGGAGGCGGGCTCGCACGGCAAGGACACCCGGGGGATCATCCGGGTGCACTGGTTCGACAAGGTCGAGATGTTCGTCCACACCACGCTGGAGGACGCCGAGGCCGAGCACCAGCGGCTACTGGCGTGGGAGAAGCAGTTCCTCGACCAGCTGGAGCTGGCCTACCGCGTGATCGACGTCGCCGCCGGCGACCTGGGGCTCTCGGCGGAGCGCAAGTTCGACTGCGAGGCGTGGGTGCCGACCCAGGGCAAGTACCGCGAGCTC
>CAZRKV010000183.1:0-6057 GCA_964600305.1 uncultured Nocardioides sp.
CGACCTATTCATTACGAGTGAATCGCTCTGCCGACTGAGCTAAGGCGGCGTGCTGCCGGCGACGGGTCCCCGGCAGCCCGTCGGAGTATACGGACGCCGCCCGTCGGGCGCGAAACCAGGCCCACTCCCCTGCTCCGGCCTCAGCAGTCGACGTCGTCGTCGGGCACCTCACCGTCGAGGAAGTAGTCGTGGACCACCTCGTCGACGCACCGGTTGCCCTGGAAGTAGCCGGTGTGCCCGTCGCCGTCCCGGCGGACCAGCACCGAGGAGTCCAGCTGCTCGTGCATCGCCTCGGCCCAGCGCATCGGGGTCGCCGGGTCGCGGGTGGTGCCGATGACCAGGATCGGGTCCGCCCCCTCGGCGGTGTAGTCCGGCTCCTCGACGTCCGAGGACACCTCCATCCCCTCGCACCCGATCAGGCCCCAGGCGAACACCTCACCGAAGGTCGGTGACGCCTCCTGGAAGTCCGGCAGGTGCTCGGGGACCTCCCCGGCCGGGATGGACCACGGATCGTCCAGGCAGTTGATCGCGTAGATCGCCTCGGCGCTGTTGTCCTCGAACCCGTTCGGGCCGCGGGAGCTGTAGAGGTCGGCCAGGGTCAGCAGCATCGTCCCGTTGCCGCCCATCGCCGACTGCAGCGCGGTGGACAGGTAGGTCCAGTAGTCACGGTTGTACAGCGGCGCGACGATCCCGTAGAAGGCGTTGCCGACGTGCAGCTCGCGGTCCGCGTTCGTCGGCAGCGGCTCCTGGTCGACCGAGCGCATGAAGTCCTCGATCCGCGCCAGCCCCTCCTCGACGCTGTCACCGAGGAAGCAGTCGGAGCCGTCGACGCAGTCCTGCACGTACGCGCGGATCGCGGTCTCGAAGCCCTCGGCCTGCTGCAGGCTCGACTCCCGGCTCGACAACGTGGGGTCGACGGCACCGTCCAGCACCAGGTGCCCCGCCCGGTCGGGGAAGAGCGAGGCGTAGGTGGCGCCCAGCTTGGTGCCGTACGACGCCCCGAAGTAGCGCAGGTCCTCCTCGCCCAGCACCGCGCGCAGCACGTCCATGTCCCGGGCCGCCTCGACCGTGGTCACGTGCGCGGCCAGGTCCCCCGGGGAGTGCTCCGGGCACCCGGCCCCCAGTCGCTCGCTCCACGCCACCGCCTCCCGTCGCTCCGCCGCGTCGTCGGGCGCGGGGTCACTGGCCAGGTAGGCGTCCAGCTCGTCGTCCTCGAGGCAGTCGACCGCCGTGCTCGAGCCGGTGCCGCGCGGGTCGAAGCCGACGATGTCGAAGTTGTCCCGCAGCGCGTCCGCGAACGCGTACGACGAGTTCTGGGCGTACGTCGTGCCGGGCGCTCCCGGGCCACCCGGGTTGACCACCAGCGACCCGACGCGCTGGTCCTCCACCCGCGCGGGGTCGCGCAGCAGGGCGATGTCGATCGTCTCCGCGCCGGGGGCCTCGTAGTCCAGCGGCACCTCCATGGTGGCGCACTCGAAGCCGTCGGCGCACTCCTCCCACTCGACCTCCTGGGAGTAGAAGCGCACCAGCCCGGGGTCCGGCGCCTCGGTCGCCGAGTCGCCCCCCTCGGTCGGCTCGAGCTCGGGCACCCGCGCCTCCCGATCGGCGGCCTCCCCGCCGGAGGAGTCCGCCCCGGACCCGGAGTCGAGCCCGACCAGGGCCGCCAGGCCCGCCGACCCCACGAGCGCCACCACGAGCAGGATCGCGATCAGCACTCGCTTCACCGAGAGCTCCTTCCGGGCAGCTGCAGGGCGACCATCATCGACTCCAGGGCCAGCACCGCGGGCACGTTGAACTCCAACATCTGCTCCCGCGCGGTGAAGATCGCGTCGATGCGCCGCAGGTTGAGCTCGGGCGTGGACTCCCGGACCAGGCGCACGAGGTCCTCGCGCAGCTCCTCGTTCACCAGCTCGCCCGGCGCCCCGAGCGCGAGTGCGATCGCGTCGCGGTAGACCGAGGCCAGGTCCATCAGGCCCCGGTCGATCACATCCAGCACCCGCCGCTTCGCGCGGGTCTTCTGCGACCGCTCCAGCGCCGCGAGGGCGGGGGCGTACTCCCGTGGCTTGCGGCCGCGCGAGACCACGCCGTACGCCGCGTCGAGGTCGGCCTTCTCGCGAGCGTCGAGCTCCGTGGTGAGCGCCTCCGCCTCCTCCTTGGCCACGTCGTGGAGGTTCTGCGCCGCCGTCATGCAGGTCCCCACGTCGGTCAGCCGGACGGGGATGCCGACGACCTCCTTGCGACGGTTGCGCGTGGCGTCGTCCTTGGCCAGCGCCTTCGCCCGACCGATGTGCCCCTGGCTGGCGCGGGCGGCGAACGCCGCCAGCGCCGGCGGCACGTCCTCGGTGCGGACGAGGAAGTCGGCCACCTCCCGCGCCGCGGGGGTGGTCAGCGTGACCGGGCGGCAGCGGGACCGGATCGTCTGCAGCAGATCCTCGGTGGACGGGGCGCACAGCATCCAGACGGTGCGCTCGGTCGGCTCCTCGATCGCCTTGAGCAGCGCGTTGCTGGCCTGCTCGGTGAGCCGATCGGCGTCCTCGACGATCATCACCTGCCACCGGCTCCCGGACGGCGCGAGCCCGGCCCGGCGCACGAGGTCGCGCACCTCGTCGACGCCGATGGAGAGCTTGTCGGTGCGCACCACCGTGACGTCGGGATGGGTGCCGGCCAGGACGGTGTGGCAGTCGTGGCAGGTCCCGCAGCCGCGCTCCCCGCACTGCAGGGCGGCGGCGAACGCCAGCGCCGCGTTGGAGCGCCCGGAGCCCGGCGGACCCGTGAACGACCAGGCGTGGGTCATCCCCAGCCCTGCGGCCACCGGCTGCAGCGCCTCGATCATCGGTCGCTGCCCGACCAGGGTGCCCCACACCCCGATCGGAGCCTCACGCGTCGTCTCGACCGGTTGCGTCACGGCTCACCTCCCGACGCACAGCCTGCCCGAGGAGTGGTTGCAGGCGCTCGCGCACCCGCTCCTCGATCGCGGCGACCGGCTCCCGGGCATCGAGCACCAGGTAGTGGTCGGGGTCGGCCCCGGCCAGGCGCAGGAACTCCGCCCGCGCCCGGTGGTGGAACTCCACCCCGGCCGACTCGATCCGGTCGCGCCCGGTGAACCGGTCGAACGCCTCGGCCGGCGCGACGTCCAGCAGCACGGTCAGGTGCGGACGCAGCCCGCCGGTGGCCCACCGGGCGACGCGCTCGACGTCGTCGGCGCCCAGCCCGCGCCCGGCGCCCTGGTAGGCGATCGTGGAGTCGACGTAGCGGTCGGTCACCACGACCTCCCCGCGCGCCAGCGCCGGGAGGACGACCGCCTCGACGTGCTCGGCCTTGTCCGCGGCGTACAGCAGGGTCTCGGTGCGGTCGGCCAGGTCCCCCGTGGCCGGGTCGAGCACGATCTCGCGCACCCGACGACCCACGCGGGTGTCGCCCGGCTCATGGGTGAGCCGGACGGCGTACCCCTGCGCCTCGAGCCAGGCCACGAGCGACCGCGCCTGGGTGGACTTGCCGGCGCCGTCGCCGCCCTCGAGGCAGACGAAGACGCCCGCGTCGGTGTACCCGGCTGGTCCCTGCGTCACGGGCACACCCTACGGGCGGCCGGCGACGGGTCAGGCCTCGCGCACGACCTCGTCGTACTCCAGCCGCGGCAGCCGCCCGAGCCAGGCGTTCTCGCCGGGCTTGCCGATGTTGACCACGACCAGCGACTTCAGGCTCGTGCCCTCGAAGAAGTCCCGGTCCACCCCCTCGGGGTCGAACCCGTTCATCGGACCGGCGGCGAGGCCGGCCGCGCGGACGCCCAGGAGGAAGTAGCCGACCTGCAGCGTGGCGTTGAACCGGGCGGCCTGCTCGCGGGACGCGGCGTCGCCGGCGAACAGGTCCCGGGCACCCGGGAAGTGCGGGAAGGTGTGCGGCAGGTGCTCGTGGAAGTCGGTGTCCGCAGCGAGTACGGCGACCAGCGGTGCGCTGGCGGTCTTGTCGCGGTTGCCGTCGGCCATGTGCTTCAGCAGGCGCTCCCGCGGCTCGCCGTCACGGACCAGCGTGATGCGCAGCGGTTGGGTGTTCATCGCCGTCGGCGCGTACTTGACCAGGTCGTAGATCGCCGCGACCTGCTCGTCGGAGACCGGCTCGTCGGCGAAGGCGTTCGCGGTGCGTGCCTCGCGGAAGAGGAGGTCCTGGGCGTCGGGAGTCAGCTCGAGGTGTTCGCTCATGCCGGACCCAACACTGATTGAAAGTTCAATGTTTCCGCTACCGGTGTGGTCTCCCCCACACCGTCGCCTCAGCCGCTCTTCTTCGTGCCCGACTTCTTCGCGGTCGACTTCTTGCTGGTCGACTTCTTCGCGGTCGACTTCTTCGCGGGGCTCTTCTTGGCCGTCGACTTCCTGGCCGGGCTCTTCTTGGTGGTCTTCTTCCCGCCCTTCTTGGCTGGGCCCCGCGCGCGCCGCTCCTCCAACAGCTCGGCGGCGCGCTCGATCGTGATCTCCTCGACCGAGTCGTCCTTGCGGAGAGTGGCGTTGTACTCCCCGTCGGTGACGTACTCGCCGAAGCGGCCCGACTTCACGACCACGTCGTTGCCGGACACCGGGTCCTTGCCCAGCTCCTTCAGCGGGGCCTGGGCCGCCGCACGGCCACGCCGCTTGGGCTGGGCGTAGATCGCCAGCGCCTCCTCGAGCGTGATCGAGAAGATCTGCTCCTCCGACTCCAGCGACCGGGAGTCCGACCCCTTCTTCAGGTACGGCCCGTACCGCCCGTTCTGGGCCGTGATCGGCGTGCCCTCGGCGTCCTCGCCGACCACGCGCGGCTGGGAGAGCAGCCGCACCGCGTCCTCGAGGGTGATCGTCTCCAGCGACATCGACGAGAACAGCGAGGCGGTCCGGGGCTTCTCCTTCTTCGGCGCGTCCTCCGGCAGCTGCTCGGTCACGTACGGCCCGAAGCGACCGTTCTTCGCCACCACCAGCCGGCCGGTCTCCGGGTGCCGCCCGAGCTCGTGCTGCTCACCGGCCGGGTGGGCGAGCAGCTCCTCGGCCTTCGCCATCGTCAGCTCGTCGGGCGGCAGGTCCTCGGGAACGTTCGCGCGGCGGGGGGCCGACGACCCGTCGTCGTCGGGCCCGGGCTCCTGCTCGAGGTACGGGCCGTAGCGCCCCACCCGCAGCTTGATGCCGCTGTCCTCGCCCCCCACCGGGAAGGTGGCCATCGCCTTCGCGTCGATGTCGCCGAGCTCGCTGACCAGCCGGTGCAGGCCCTCCACGTCGCCGGAGCCGAAGTAGAACTCCGCCAGCTCGGAGTTGCGGTCCCGGCGGCCGGCCGCGATCTCGTCGAGGACGTCCTCCATCCGGGCGGTGAACTCGTAGGAGATCAGGCGTCCGAAGTGCTCCTGCAGCAGGCGCACGACCGAGAACGCCACCCACGCCGGCACCAGGGCCGTCCCCTTCTTGTAGACGTACCCGCGGCCGAGGATGGTGCCGATGATCGCGGCGTACGTCGAGGGGCGGCCGATCTCTCGCTCCTCCAGCTCCCGGACCAGCGTGGCCTCGGTGTAGCGCGCCGGTGGCTTGGTCTCGTGCCCCGAGGCGGTGATCGAGGCGGCCGAGACCGACGCCCCCTCGGTGAGCTCCGGCAGCCGGGTCTCCTGGTCGTCGCGGGCGGCGCCGGGGGCGTCGGTGCCCTCCACGTAGGCCTTGAGGAACCCGTGGAAGGTGATCACCCGGCCACTCGCCGAGAACACCACGTCCTCCCCGGTGCGCGCGGTCCCGCCGAGCCGGACCGAGACGGTGTGCCCGACGGCGTCGCGCATCTGCGAGGCGACGGTGCGCATCCAGATCAGCTCGTAGAGCCGGAACTGCTCACCGGTCAGGCCGGTCTGGGCCGGGGTGCGGAAGGTGTCGCCCGACGGGCGGATCGCCTCGTGGGCCTCCTGGGCGTTCTTCACCTTGGAGGCGTAGACCCGCGGCTTGTCGGGGAGGTTCTCCCCGCCGTACAGCTCGCGCCCCTGGTCGCGCGCCGCGCCGATCGCCGAGTCCGACAGCGTGGTCGAGTCGGTGCGCATGTAGGTGATGAAGCCGTTCTCGTAGA
>CAZRKV010000184.1:0-6028 GCA_964600305.1 uncultured Nocardioides sp.
GTACCACGCCGACAAGGCCGAGCTGGACGAGGGCCAGACCCTCGACACCGTCGACCCGCTCCTGTCATCCCGCACCATCCGCAGCGGCACGGACGTGACCCTGATCGCCTACGGGCCGATGGTCAAGACCAGCCTCAAGGCCGCCGAGGCGGCCGCCGAGGACTCCTCGCGGCCGGTGTCGATCGAGGTGATCGACCTGCGTACCCTCTCGCCGCTGGACATGGGCCCGGTGCTGGAGTCGGTACGCCGTACCGGCCGCGCCGTGGTCACGCACGAGGCGCACGTCAACCTGGGCCTGGGGTCCGAGGTGGCCGCCCGGATCACCGAGGAGTGCTTCTACCACCTGGAGGCCCCGGTGCTCCGGGTCGGCGGGTTCGACACGCCGTACCCGCCCTCGCGGATCGAGGAGCAGTGGCTGCCCGACCTCGACCGGGTGCTCGACGCCGTCGACCGCACGCTCGCCTACTGAGGAGGCCCGCCGTGAACGAGTACAAGCTGCCCGACGTCGGCGAGGGCCTCACCGAGGCCGAGATCGTGTCCTGGAAGGTGCGCGAGGGCGACACCATCGCGGTCAACGACGTCGTGGTCGAGATCGAGACCGCCAAGTCGATCGTGGAGCTGCCCTCGCCGTACGCCGGCACCGTGCTGGCGATCCTGGTGCCCGAGGGGGAGACGGTCGCCGTCGGGACGCCGATCGTGCGGATCGGTGAGGAGTCCGAGGCTGCGGCCGACACCCCCGCCGGGGAGGCCCCGCCCGAGGGCGCCGACGGGGAGGCCCCGTCGGGGGGCGCCGCCGATGCGTCGGCGGAGGACCGGGCACCGATCGACACCAACGTCCCGCCCGAGGGCAACTCGACGCTGGTCGGGTACGGCCCGCGCGAGGTCGTCGCCCGGCGCCGCGCTCGGCGGGGCTCAGCCTCCCCGCCGACGGCCGCCGGCGCCTCCAGCCAGATGCAGCTGCAGGGCGCGTTCGCGCCCGGGGGCGCCCAGTCCCAGCACGTGGTCGAGGACGAGGAGCCCGCCGTGCCCAGCCACCGGGCCACGACCACGGAGGCGCCCACGGAGCGGGTGTTGGCCAAGCCGCCGGTGCGCAAGCTGGCCAAGGACCTCGGCGTGGACCTCGCCACCCTCACTCCGACCGGCCCGCACGGCACGGTGTCCCGGGAGGACGTCCAGCAGGCTGCCACGGGGGGTGACCGGGTCGCCGAGCCTGCCGGGGCCACGGGTGGCGACCGGGTGGCTCGGCCCGTCGAGGCCCGCGGCGGCGAGCGCCGCGAGCCGATCAAGGGTGTGCGGAAGATGATGGGCGAGGCGATGGTGGCCTCGGCCTTCAGTGCCCCGCACGTGACCGAGTGGGTCACGGTCGACGCCACCCGGACGATGCAGTACGTCGAGCAGCTGCGTGCGCACCGCGACTTCCGTGACCTCAAGGTCTCCCCGTTGCTGGTGGTGGCCCGGGCCTGCCTGCTCGCGATGCGGCGCACCCCGGAGATCAACTCCTGGTGGGACGACGAGGCCGGCGAGGTGGTCTACAAGGACTACGTCAACCTCGGCCTCGCCGCTGCCACCCCCCGCGGGCTGGTGGTGCCCAACGTGAAGAACGCCCAGGACCTGGCCCTGCCCGACCTCGCGCGCGAGATCGGCGAGCTCACCGCGACCGCGCGGGAGGGGCGCACCCAGCCGGCCGAGATGAGCGGCGGCACCTTCACCATCACCAACATCGGGGTGTTCGGCATCGACTCCGGCACGCCGATCATCAACCCCGGAGAGTCCGCGATCCTGGCCCTCGGGGCGATCCGCAAGCAGCCCTGGGTGCACGAGGACGAGGTGGCGGTCCGGCACGTGACCACCCTGGCCCTCTCCTTCGACCATCGCCACGTCGACGGGGAGAAGGGGTCGCGCTTCCTGGCCGACGTGGCGAGCGTCGTGGAGGACCCGGCCAACGCGCTGCTGCTGTAGCCGGCTGGGGTAGAACACCCGGTGTGACCCACGAGCGAGAGATCACCGAGCCGGTCGACCTGTGCCGCGCGGACGGCCGCCTCGACCCCGCTGCGGTCGGGTGGACCCGGCGCCCCCTGCACCGGGCGAACCTGCGGGGGTGGGGCCGCACCAAGCGGTGGGAGTACTGGGGGATCACCACCCCCACGCACGTGGTCGGCGTGGTGGTCTCCTCCCTCGACTACGCCGGGGTCAGCGGGATCTACCTGCTCGAGCGCGCGACGGGTCGGGAGTGGACCCGGGACGCGGTGGTGCCGCTGGCCCGCGGCGTCCGGCTCCCCGAACGGTGCGGCACCGGTACGACGGCCACCGACCGGGGTGGCGTCCGGATCCGGATCGACGCCGACCCCGGCGGGAGCGCGATCCGGGCCACGGCCGAGGGGATCGAGATCACCCTGTCCGTGCCGCTGCCGCCGGGCCACGAGGCGATGGGGGTCGTCGTCCCCTGGAGCGAGCGCCGCTTCCAGCTCACCGTCAAGGACGTGGCGCGACCGGTGCACGGGACGATCCGCGTCGACGGGACGGCGTACGACGTGGACGAGCGGGAGTCGTGGGCGGTGCTGGACCACGGGCGCGGCCGGTGGCCCTACCGGATGACGTGGAACTGGGCGGCCGGCAGCGGCCCCGACCTCGGTCTGCAGCTCGGCGGCCGGTGGACGGTCGGCACCGGTGCGACCGAGAACGCGCTCGTCGTCAACGGCCGGGTGCACAAGATCGGCGAGGAGCTCGAGTGGAGCTACGACCGCTCCGACTTCCTGCGTCCCTGGCGGATCCGCGGGCCGCGCGTGGACGTGGAGTTCGAGCCGTTCCACGAGCGGGTCGCCCGCACCGAGCTGCTCGTGGTCGGCTCCCGGACCCACCAGTGCTTCGGCCACTTCTCCGGCTGGGCGACCACCGACGAGGGGGAGCGGATCGACGTCGACGGGCTCGTCGGCTGGGCCGAGGAGGCGCGCCAGCGCTGGTGAGAGGCGCCCCCAACCCGTGTAACGCGGTGTTGTTGACCGGGAGGAGGCCCCCAGGGGCCGCGTTCGCGACCACGGCACCGCGGCAGAGGCCGACTGCGGCAGAGGCCCGGCCTCTCGGGCTCCGTCTCGAGGACGTCAGGCGACCAGCAGGCCGACCCCGAGCGTGGTGAGGCCGGCGGCGAGCAGCACCGCGCCGGCGTACACCAGGCCGATGAGGCCGTTGGGGCGGTCCCGGCCCGCGCCCATCGAGGAGAAGAAGAACCCGGCCGGCATCAGCAGGGCGGCCACCGGCACCCCGGCCCGGGCGACCCAGCCGAGCAGCCCGTCGAGACCGGCGGCGTCCGCGTAGGGCTGGATGGCGAGCCCGAGCAGCAGCAGCACCGCCGCGTGGGCGTGGCCGGCCCGGGCGAACTTCTCCTGGAACGGCGTCACGACGCCGCGACGGGTCACCACCCGGACGAGGTAGAGCCCGCCGGTCTCCACCGTGACCAGTGACAGCAGCAGGATGGCGGCCAATCCCTGGCTCGCGTCGGACATCGTGACCTCCCACATTGGCGAGTGAACTATCCAATTGTTGGATAGCGGGCTGTCCAATGTCAAGATGTGTCCGTGTGGATGAGTGAGCTCTCCGCCCGGAGCGGGGTCCCGGTCGCGACGATCAAGTACTACCTGCGCGAGCAGCTGCTGCCGCCCGGCGAGGCGACCGGCGCGACCCGCGCCCGGTACGACGAGGCGCACGTGCGCCGGCTGCGTCTGGTCCGGGCGCTGGTCGAGGTGGGCGGCCTGGGCCTGGAGCGGGTACGCCGCGTGCTCGCCGCGGTCGACGACGAGTCACTGTCGGTGGAGGAGTCGATCGGCGCGGCACACACGCTGCTCTCACCGGACGTCGAGGCGACTCCGGAGTCCCGGGAGCGGGTGGCCGCCTGGGCGGCGGACCGGGGCTGGCTCGTCTCACCCGACAGCCGGCACGCGCGGGCCCTCGCCGCGGCCCTGGACGCGATGGCGGCGGCGGGCCAGCCGATGAGCGACGAGCTCCTCGGGACCTACGTCGACGCCGCCTGGCAGGTGGCGCGCGCCGACCTGGCCCGGGTGGGTGACCGGGACGCCACCGACGCGACGACGTTCGCCGTGATCGGCACCGTCCTCACCGAGCCGGTGCTGCTGTCCCTGCGGCGGATCGCCCAGGTCGACGTGGCCCGGTCCCGGGGCGTCGGCGCCCCGGGCGCGTGACGGGGTCGGGCCTCCTCAGTAGTTCGGTCCGGTCGGCGGCTGGACCGGGTTGGTCGGGTCGCCGTGGGCCGGCGCGTTCTGCGGTGGGCCCTGGGAGTCCGGTGAGGCCGGGGACCCGTGCGAGGTGGGGGAGCCGGCCTCGGGCGCGATGGCGTCCGGGGACCCGTCGGAAGGGGTCGCGGCGCCCGACTCGAGCATCTCCAGCCGGTGCTCGAGCACCTGGATCACCTGGGGCCGGTCGGCGTGGGACCGCTCGTAGTCCAGGAGCTGGCGGACACCGGCGGCGTCCAGCGCCTTGGCCCGCGACTCGATGGCGCCGACGGGCAGGTCGTCGTAGTCGGGGAGTGGCAACGTGTCCATGCCCGTGCCGTACCCGACCCCGGGTCCGGGCATGCCGGTCGGGTACTCCCTCACAGGTAGCGGCGCAGCCGCTCCTGGAGCGCGCCCGGCCCCCGCGCCAGGAGGCCGGCGAGCTCGTGCTCGAGCACGGCGCCCACCCGGCGGCAGAACTCCTCGGGCTCCTCCGCGGCGTCGGGCTTCTCGGCCACGATCCGGTCCACGATGCCGAGCTCGGCCATCTCCACCGCCCGGACCCGCTGCTGGCGGGCCATCTCCGGGGCGTGGTCGAGATCGCGGTGCACGATCGCGCTGGCGCCCTCCGGCGGGAGGGGGGACAGCCAGGCGTGCTGGGCGGCGACCACCCGGTCGGCCGGCAGCAGCGCGAGGGCCCCGCCACCGTTGCCCTCGCCCAGCATCACGCACAGCGTCGGGGCGGCCAGCGTCACCAGGTCGGACAGGCAGCGCGCGATCTCGCCGGCCAGCCCGCCCTCCTCGGCCTCGACCGAGAGCGCCGCGCCCTGGGTGTCGATCACGGTCACCAGGGGCAGCCCGAGCTCGGAGGCCAGGCGCATCCCCCGCCGCGCTTCGCGCAGCGCCTCGGGCCCCATCGGGTGCTGGAGGGTCTGCCCCCGGCGGTCCTGCCCGAGGAAGACGCACGCCGCGTCGCCGAACCGCGCCAGCGCGATCAGCAGGCCGGGGTCCACCTCGCCCTCCCCGGTGCCGTTGAGGGGGATCACGTCGCTGGCGGCGTACCGGGCGAGCCGTCGTACGCCGGGCCGCTCGGGCCGCCGGGAGCGCAGGACCGCGTCCCAGGTGTCGACGTCCGGGATCTCCTCGCGCGGCGGGTCGGGCACCTCCGCGACGCCGTGGCGGGGGGCGGACAGGATCGCGAGCGCGCGGTCGACGATGTCGGTGAGCTCCTCGGGCGGCAGCACCGCGTCGACGATCCCGTGGGCGTAGAGGTTCTCCGCGGTCTGGACGCCGGGCGGGAACTCCTCGTCGTACAGCGCCTCGTAGACCCGGGGCCCCAGGAACCCGGTCAGCGCGCCCGGCTGCGCCACCGTGACGTGGCCCAGGGAGCCCCAGGAGGCCATCACGCCGCCGGTCGTGGGGTGCCGGAGGTAGACCAGGTAGGGCAGGCCGGACTTCTTGTGCGCGGCGATCGCCCCCGAGATGCGCACCATCTGCACGAACGCCGGGGTGCCCTCCTGCATCCGGGTGCCCCCGCTGGACGGGGCGGCCAGCAGCGGCAACCCCTCCCGCGTGGCCCGTTCGATGGCGGCCACCAGCCGGTCGGAGGCGTCCCGGCCGATGGAGCCGGCGAGGAACCGGAACTCCGAGACCAGCACCGCCACCCGCCGCCCACGCAGCCGGCCCTCCCCGGTGACGACCGACTCGTCGACACCGGACTTCTCCTCCGCGGCGGCGAGCTCGGCGAGGTAGTCCTCGCCGAACCCGGCGCGGGCCGGCGGGGTGTCCCAGGAGGTCCAGGAGCC
>CAZRKV010000185.1:0-6017 GCA_964600305.1 uncultured Nocardioides sp.
GACAAGGTCGACACCGAGATCCCCTCCCCCGTCGGCGGAACGCTGCTGGAGATCAAGGCCGAGGAGGACGAGACCGTCGAGGTCGGGGCGGTGCTGGCCGTGGTCGGTGACGAGGGCGAGTCGGCAGGTGACTCCGGCGGGGCCCAGGCGTCCGGTGGCGACGAGGAGCAGCAGGAGGAGCCCGAGCCGGAGCCGGAGCCCGAGCCCGAGCCGGAGCAGCCCGCGGCCGAGCCGGAGCAGCCCGCGGCCGAGCAGGAGGAGTCCTCCGGTGGTTCCGGCGGTGGCTCCGGTGGTGGCTCCGGGACGCCGGTGACGCTCCCGGCGCTGGGTGAGTCCGTCACCGAGGGCACGATCACCCGCTGGCTCAAGCAGGAGGGGGACACCGTCGAGGTCGACGAGCCCCTGCTCGAGGTCTCCACCGACAAGGTCGACACCGAGATCCCCTCCCCCGTGGCCGGCACCCTCATCGAGATCAAGGTGCAGCAGGACGAGACCGTCGAGGTCGGCGCCGAGCTGGCGCTCGTCGGTGACGCGGACGCCGCGCCCGCCGGCGGCTCCTCCGAGCCGGAGCCCGAGCCCGAGCCCGAGCCCGAGCCGGAGCCCGAGCCCGAGCCGGAGAAGACCGAGCCCGAGGAGGAGGCCGAGCGCTCCGACGAGCCCGCGCCCGCCCGGGAGCCGGCAGCCCGGTCCGGCGGGGGTCGCGACGAGGAGCCGGCCAAGGAGTCCGGCGGGTACGTCACGCCCCTGGTCCGCAAGCTCGCCGCCAAGCACGACGTGGACCTGTCCACGGTCGAGGGGTCCGGTGTCGGCGGTCGCATCCGCAAGCAGGACGTGCTCGACGCCGCGGCCCGGGCCAAGGAGCAGCCGGCCCCGGCAGCCGAGGAGGAGAAGCCCGCCGCTGCCTCCTCCGCCCCCGCCGCGGCTCCCTCGCCCCTGCGGGGCAAGACCGAGAAGATGAGCCGGCTGCGCCAGACCATCGCCAAGCGGATGGTGGAGTCGCTGCAGGTCTCGGCCCAGCTGACCCAGGTCGTGGAGGTCGACGTCACCCGGGTCGGCCGCCTCCGCCAGCAGGTCAAGGAGGAGTTCCTCGCCCGCGAGGGGGTGAAGCTCTCCTACTTCCCGTTCTTCGCCAAGGCGACCATCGACGCGCTGAAGTCGCACCCGTCGCTCAACGCGGGGATCGACACCGAGAAGGGCGAGATCACCTACTACGACGCCGAGCACCTGGCGGTCGCGGTCGACACCGACCGTGGCCTCCTCAGCCCGGTGGTGCACGACGCCGGGGACCTCAACGTCTCCGGGTTGGCGCGCAAGATCGCGGACATCGCCCAGCGCACCCGCGACCGCAAGGTGAAGCCGGACGAGCTGTCGGGTGGCACCTTCACGCTGACCAACACCGGCAGCGTGGGCGCCCTCTTCGACACCCCGATCATCAACCAGCCCCAGGTGGCGATCCTGGGCACCGGTGCGGTGGTCAAGCGTCCGGTGGTCATCGACGACCCGAACCTCGGCGAGACGATCGCGGTGCGGCAGATGATGTACCTCTCGCTGACCTACGACCACCGGCTCGTGGACGGTGCCGATGCCGCGCGCTTCCTGCAGGAGGTCAAGCAGCGCATCGAGGAGGGCAAGTTCGAGGTCTGATGCGATTCCTGATCGCCGGGTCCAGCGGCTTCCTGGGCACCTCCCTGCGGCACCGGTTGCACCACCTGGGGCACCCGGTGACCCGATTGGTGCGCCACGCCCCGCGCAGCGCCGAGGAGTCGCAGTGGGACCCCTACGCCGGCACCCTCGACCGCGACCAGGTCGAGCGGGCCGACGTGGTGGTCAACCTGGCCGGCAGCCCGCTGGCCGGGAACCCGCACTCCTCGCGCTACCGCCGCACGCTGCTCGAGAGCCGGGTCCAGGGCACCCGGGTCCTCGCCGAGGCGATCGCGGGGAGCGAGCGCCGGCCGGCGTACCTCGCCCAGAACGGCACCTCCTGGTACGGCGACCGGGGTGACGAGCCGCTGACCGAGGACAGCGGACCGGGCGAGGGCAGCCTGCTGACGCCGGTGACCCGGCAGTGGCAGGAGGCCACCACGCCGGCGTCCGACGCGGGCGCCCGGGTGTGCGTGCTGCGCACGGCCCCGGCACTGGGCGGCAGCGGTGGGGCGTTCCCCCTGATGCGCCGGGGCTTCGCCACCGGCCTCGCCGGTCCCCTCGGGAACGGGAAGCAGTGGTTCCCCATCATCTCCATCGAGGACTGGGTCCGGGCGGTGCTGCACCTGGCGGAGCGCACCGAGGTCTCCGGGCCCGTCAACCTGGTGGCCCCCGAGCCGACCACCAACGGCGAGTTCACCCGGGAGCTGGGCAAGCGGCTGCGGCGCCCCACGGCGTTGCGGATCCCCGCCCCCCTGGTCCGGGCCGCGGCCGGACCGATGGCCCCGGAGCTGCTGGGCTCGTTCCGCATCCTGCCGCAGCGCCTGCTCGACTCCGGCTTCGAGTTCCACCACCCCGACGTGGGTGCGGTGCTCGACGCCGCGCTCGCCCGGTCGTAGCGTGGGCCGCGTGTCACCGGACTTCCGTGTCGCCGGTCTCGGCGAGGACGCCCTGCCGTACCTGAGCGCCTGGGACCTCCAGCGCCAGGTCCACGAGCAGGTGGTGGCGGGCGAGGCGCCCGACACGGTGCTCCTGCTGGAGCACCCGCCCGTCTTCACCTGCGGCAAGCGCACCGAGGAGCACGAGAAGCCCCTGGACCCGGGCGGCGCCGACGTCATCGACGTCGACCGCGGCGGCAAGATCACCTTCCACGGCCCCGGCCAGCTCGTGGGGTACCCCATCGTGCGGCTGCCCGACCACGTCAAGGTCGTGGACTACGTCCGCCGCCTGGAGGAGGCCCTGATCGCCACCTGCGCCGACTTCGGGGTCGCCACCGCGCGCGTCCCCGGACGCAGCGGGGTGTGGCTGCAGGCCGACGACGCCGGCCCCGAGCGCAAGGTCGCCGCCATCGGCATCCGGGTCAGCCGGGGCGTGGCGATGCACGGCTTCGCCCTGAACTGCGACGTCGACCTGCGCTGGTACGACCGGTTCGTCCCCTGTGGCATCGCCGATGCCGGGGTCACCTCCCTGACCGCCGAGGTCGGCCGCCCCGTCACCGCCGCCGACGCGGTCCCCGTCGTACGCCGCCACCTCGCCGACCTCCTCGCGTGGGGCGACTACGTGCCCACACCCGACTACCCCGCCCGACCCGAGCCCGGCCGGGCACCCCGCATCGATCTGGTCACCCCCTGACCGTCTCGGAGGATCACCGTGCGTCGTCCCTTCTCCCCGTTCCCCATGCTGACGGCGCTGGCCCTGGCGGTCACCCCGCTGGTCGGCACCTCGACCGGCCCGGCCGCGGCGGCGGACCCCGCCACCGACGGCCTGCTCATCTCCGAGTACGTCGAGGGGAGCAGCTTCAACAAGGCCGTCGAGATCTACAACGGCACCGGAGAGCCCGTCGACCTCGGCGGCCTCGAGCTCCGGTTGTACTCCAACGGTCGGCCCCTGGCCGACGGCCCGACCGCCAGCCACGCCTTCAGCGGCACCGTCGCCGACGGCGAGGTGTACGTGCTGACCCACCCGAGCTTCGACGTGGAGGGCCTGGGCCTCGAGGGCACCGTGGACGCCACCTCGGGGGCGGTGAACTTCAACGGCAACGACGCGCTCACCCTCGTCGACACCGGCACCGGCTCCGACGTCGTGGTCGACAGCGTCGGCCAGGTCGGCGACGACGCGGCCTTCGGCGCGGACGTGACCCTGCGCCGCACCGACACCACCCGGGACACCACGCCCGACGACGCGTGGAGCGCCGACGCCTTCAGCGAGCACCCCCAGGACAGCGTCGATCAGCTCGGCAGGTACCCGGACGAGGGCGGGGACGGGGGCGAGGACCCCGACCCCGACCCGGCGGCGTGCGAGACGCCCGCCGCGGACCTGACCCCGATCAGCGCGATCCAGGGCTCCGGCGCCGACCCGTCGGCGCGGTACGACTCCCCGCTCGACGGGGAGCAGCACACGGTCCGCGCGGTGGTCACCCTGGCTGCGGACGGCCTCGACGGCTACTTCGTGCAGGAGGAACCGGCCGACCACGACGACGACCCGACGAGCTCCGAGGGTCTGTTCGTCCACCAGCCCGGCGGCCCGCTGCCGACGGCCGGGGAGACCGTGGAGCTGACCGGCCGGGTGACCGCCTACTACGGCCTGACCCAGTTCTCGCGACCCGAGGCCCAGGTCTGCGACGTGCCCCCGGTGACCATCGAGCCGACGCCGATCTCGCTGCCACTGGACGGCCACGGCCGCGAGGCCGTGGAGTCGATGGTGGTCACCAACGCCCAGGACCTGGCCGTGAGCGGGTTGTTCGCGGCGTACCGCTTCGGCGAGCTCGGCCTCGCGCACCCCGACGTGCTGCCGCAGCCGACCTCCGTGCACGCGCCTGCCGACCCGGCAGCCCAGGAGCTGCAGGAGACCAACGCGGCGTCGTTCCTGAAGGTGAACGACCGGGACGAGGCTCCCGGGCAGTACCACCCCTTCCCGTGGGAGCAGCAGGACACCGGACTCTCCGCCGGCGACACGATGCCGGCAGGCTCCGTGGTCGGCCCCCTGAACCACACGTTCGACGAGTTCAAGGTCGAGCCGCTCGACGAGTTCCCCACGACCGAGGACACCGATCACCGCCCGGACGCCCCTGAGCTCGCCGACGGCAACCACGTCGCCTCGTTCAACGTCCTCAACTACTTCAACACGTTCGGGGACTCCGAGGTCCTGCGCGGGGCCCGGAACGCCGAGCAGTTCGAGCGGCAGACCGCCAAGATCGTCGACGCGATCGTGCGGATGGACGCAGCAGTGCTCGGCCTGGTCGAGATCGAGAACGACTACGAGGACCACTACGACGGTGACCCGGGCACGGTGCCGTCGGTGCAGACCCTGGTCGAGGCGCTCAACGAGCGGGACGGCGAGGGCAGCTACGACTGGGTGGTGCCGGACGAGGAGCTCCTCACCACCGAGGGCCTCGGCGGCGGCGGGCTCGGGCCCGACGCGATCACGCAGGCGCTGATCTACCAGCCCGACCGCGCCGGTCCCGTCGGGCCGGCCGCCACGTTCGACATCGACTCCCAGCTCACCGGCGACCGGCACAACAACCGGTGGCCGCTGGCCCAGACCTTCCGCATCGACGGCGAGCTCGTGACCGTGGTGGTCAACCACCTCAAGTCCAAGGGGTCCACCTGCACCGACACCGCGGGTCCGGGCTTCGAGCTCGGCGAGGACACCGAGTCCCCACTCACCGGCAACTGCGACCTCACCCGCACCCACGCGGTGGACCGGCTGCTCGAGTGGGTCGAGGAGGGTGCGACGCCGCTGCCCACCGACGACACGTTGCTGCTGGGCGACTTCAACGCCTACGAGGAGGAGGCGCCGATCGAGGCGCTGGTCGACGCCGGCTTCACCGACCTGGTCGCCGAGCACGGTGACGACGCGTTCACCTACAAGTTCGACGGTCGCTACGGCCGCCTGGACTACGCCTTCGCCTCCCCGGCCTTGTCGGGACGGGTCACCGATGCGGCGGTGTGGCAGGTCAACTCCCGGGCGCCGGTCGGGCACCTTTACCACAACGACCCGGTCGACGACAGCGCCCACGGGTCCTCCGACCACGACCCGGTGCTGGTCTCCGTCCCGGGCGACGGGCCGGGACGGCCGAGCGGGGCCGGCCGGCCCGTTGGGTCCCCCGGACCCGGCGCGTAGGGTGAGGGGCGTGACACAGGCAGCCTCCTCGTCCACCCGGTCCACCGGCCAGCCCGCCACTCCGGACGGCCGCAAGTTGCTGCGGCTGGAGGCCCGCAACGCCGAGACCCCCATCGAGCGCAAGCCCGAGTGGATCAAGACCAAGGCGAAGATGGGCCCGCAGTACAAGCAGCTGCAGGACCTGGTGAAGGGCGAGGGGCTGCACACCGTCTGCCAGGAGGCCGGCTGCCCCAACATCTTCGAGTGCTGGGAGG
>CAZRKV010000186.1:0-5993 GCA_964600305.1 uncultured Nocardioides sp.
ACCCACCGTCCTCATCGACGGGGCCGACCCCTTCCGGGAGCCGGACGCCCCCCCCGGTCTCTCCTGCCGCGTCTACCGGACCGTCGACGGGGCCTCCGGAGCGCCCACCGTGCACCAGCTCACGGACGTCCTGGCGGCAGCGAGGTGACGGTGGAGGACCGGCTCCGCGGCACGATGCAGGACGGACCTCCGCGTCGCTGTGTGAGGACGGCCACGGTCCGGGGCGCTCGCGACACCTAGCGTCGAGGACGAGGACGACGGTCCGTCGTACGACGCCCTCACCGTCCCACCTGGTCCGGCACGGACCGGGCACCGTCCGAAGGAGACGCACATGAGAACACAGACCCAGGACACCCCGGTCGTCGACCATGAGAATGTCCGATGACCGCCCTCACGGCCGACGTCGTCGTGGTTGGCCTGGGCGTGGCGGGCGAGTCGGTCGCGGGCCAGCTCGCCGAGGCCGGGCTCGACGTCGTGGGGATCGAGGCCGAGCTGGTCGGCGGTGAGTGTCCCTACTGGGCCTGCATCCCGAGCAAGATGATGCTGCGTGCCGCGCACCTGCTCGCCGAGGCCCGCCGGGTCCCCGGCATGGCCGGCGAGGTCGGCCCGATCACTCCCGACTGGGCCCCGGTCGCGCAGCGGATCCGCGAGGAGGCCACGACCGACTGGGACGACACTGCCGCGGTCGACCGCTTCACCGACCAGGGTGGCCGCTTCGTGCGCGGACGCGCCCGCGTCCTGGATCCCCACCGCGTCGAGGTGTCGGGCGTCGGCGAGATCGAGGCCCGGCGCGGACTCGTCCTCGCCACCGGCACCACACCCGCCGTCCCACCGGTCGCAGGGCTGACCGGGACACCGTACTGGACCAACCGCGAGGCGATCGCTGCCGAGCACCTCCCCGCCACCCTCCTCGTGGTCGGGGGAGGCGTCGTCGGTTGCGAGATCGGTCAGGCCTACGCCCGCTTCGGTGTCGACGTCACCATCGTCGAGTCGGCCGACCGGCTCCTCCCGGGCGAGGAGCCCGAGGCCGGCCGAGTCCTCGGCGAAGCGCTCGAGGAGGACGGCGTGCGGCTGCGCCTGGACTCCCGCGCCGCGTCGGTGTCGTACGCCGACGGCGCCTTCGCACTGGACCTCCAGGGCGGAGGGGCGCCCCTCACCGCGGAGCGGTTGCTCGTGGCCACCGGGCGTGGCCCGGCCGTCGACGAGGACACCTGGCGGGCCCTCGGCCTCGGCGGCGACCCCGGCCCGTTGCCGGTCGACGACCGCCTCCGCGTCACGGACGGGGTCTGGGCTCTGGGGGACGTGGTGGGGCAGGGCGCCTTCACCCACGTCGCGACGTACCACGCCGACATCGTCGTGCGGGACCTGCTCGACCGCGACGGTCCGCCGGCGGACCACCACGCGCTGCCGCGGGTGACCTTCACCGACCCCGAGGTCGGCGCGGTCGGGCTGACCGAGGCCCAGGCCCGCGAGCGCGGCATCCGGGTGGCCACCGGTGCCGTGGTGGTGCCCTCGACGACCCGGGGCTGGTTGCACAAGGCGGGCAATCGCGGACTGATCAAGCTGGTGGCCGACGCCGACCGCGACGTCCTCGTCGGCGCCGTGTCGGCGGGACCCGCCGGCGGTGAGGTGCTGGGCGCCCTGGCGGTGGCGGTCCACGGCGAGGTCCCCCTCGCGACGCTGGAGTCGATGATCTGGGCCTACCCGACCTTCCACCGCGGCATCCAGGACGCCCTGCGCGACCTGCGCGGTTGAGGCCCGCCCACGGCCGGGCCCCGTTGTGTGACGGCGCTCACCGACCGCGTCCGTCCGTCCGGGCCAGTCTGGTCGACACCAAGGACGCTTCGACCCGGGAGGTCACCATGAGCACCACTGTCGGCCGGTCCACCACGCGAACGAGCCTGGTCGGGGGCGCCCTCTACGGCGCCGGGGCCGGCGTCCTCGCGTCCGTCGCGATGGGCATGTACGCGATGGTCGCGTCGTACCTGAAGGACACCGGCCTCTTCACGCCGCTGCACCACATCGCCAGCCTGTTCGCCGAACCCACCGCCATGATGGAGTCGATGGAGGCCGCCCAGACGAGCGGCGACGCCTTCGTCATCTCCGTGGGCGTCGCGCTGCTCGGCGCGGTGATCCACATGATGACCGGCGCCGGGTACGGCGCGCTCCTCGGCCTGGCCGTCGCGAGGCTGCACCTCGGCGTCGCCGTGCTCGCCGGTATCGGCCTGGTCTACGGCGCCCTGGTCTTCGCGGCGAGCGCCTTCGTCGGCCTGCCGATGGCGGCGGCGATCTTCGACGCCGGCGACCCGATCGCGGACATGGCCTCGATGGCCGGTTGGTGGACCTTCCTCATCGAGCACCTGGTCTTCGGCGTGGTCGCCGCACTCCTCGTCGCGGCCGGACTGCGCAAGCGGGCCTGACGGACCGTGCGGACGGTGGCAGGATGGCCATGAGGCGCGGCGCCGACGGATGCCTCGGCGGCGACCACCTCGGCATGGTCGTTGGTCAGGCCCGACCGTGGGCCCCGGGACGACGAGAGGACGACATGCAGATCCAGCAGGCAGCCGGTGGGCCCGAGCGGCTGTGGTGCATGTCGGAGGTCGACATCTTCTGCGACCTCGCCGAGCAGGAGATGGAGGCCATGGCGCAGGCCGCGCCGATGCGCAGCTACTCGGCCGGCGACCTCGTCTACTCGCCCCACCAGCCCGTGGAGGCGCTGTTCATCCTCAAGAAGGGCAGGATCCGGATCTTCCGGATCTCCGAGGACGGCCGGGCGCTGACCACCGCGATCATCGAGACCGGCACCATCTTCGGTGAGATGGCGGTGGTGGGCCAGCAGATGCACGACTCCTTCGCCGAGGCCATGGATGAGGTGGCCGTCTGCGTGATGAGTCGCTCCGACGTCCACCGGCTGCTGCTCGGCGACCCACGGATCGCCGCACGGATCGCCGAGACCATGGGTCGCCGCCTGGGCGAGCTCGAGCAACGGTTCAGCGATGCCGTGTTCAAGTCGGTGCCCGAGCGGGTGGCCGGGACGGTGGCGACCCTGGCCGAGGGGCGCAGCTGGCTGCGCGGTGGGCAGGTGCGGGTCACCCACGAGCAGCTCGCGGCGCTGGCCGGTACGTCGCGCGAGACGACCACCAAGGTGCTCGGCGACCTCGCCCACCAGGGCCTGGTCACCCTCGGCCGCGGCCGGATCACCGTGCTCGACCTCGACAGGCTGCGCGCGATCGGTGGCTAGGACGCCATCCCGCACATCCGGAACCAGGGAGCCCTCATGACCGACGAGCCGTCAGCGCACACGATCCCGAGCCGGGACCACCCGGTGAGCCCGGACGGATCCAGGGGGCCGTCCCTGCTCCTCTTCGACGTCAACGAGACTCTCTCGGACATGTCGCCGATGGGGCAGCGGTTCGAGGAGGTCGGCGCACCGTCGTACCTGGCGGCCACCTGGTTCGCGGGGGTGCTCCGCGACGGGTTCGCCCGGACGATCAGCGACACCAGCGAGCCCTTCGCGCGGGTCGCAGCCGAGGTCCTGCGGGCCAGCCTCCACGGTCACCCCCTGGACCGCAGCGTCGAGGACGCGGTCCAGCACGTCATGGACGGCTTCGCGACCCTCTCGGTGCACGACGACGTCCCCGACGGCATCCGGGCACTGGCCGACGTGGGGGGCCGCCTGGTGACCCTCAGCAACGGCTCCGCCGCCGTGGCTCAGGGCCTGCTGGACCGCGCGGGGCTGCGGGGCCACTTCGAGGACCTGCTCTCGGTGGAGGACGCCGGCGTCTGGAAGCCCGCGGCGGGTGCGTACGCCCACGCGCTCGACCGGTGCGACGTCGACCCCATGGACGCCATGCTCGTGGCGGTCCATCCCTGGGACGTCGACGGTGCCGTGCGCGCGGGACTCGGCGCGGCCTGGATCGACCGGGACGGCGGCCCCTACCCCGCCCACTTCGCCGCCCCCGACCTCACTGCACGGTCGCTGACCGACCTGGCCCGGCAGCTGGGCCGCCTCGACCACCCCGCATGAGGACGTGCCCGACCGGCGACCGGGAGTCCGTCGTGGCTCACACCCAGATCGCGGCGGCCGGCCCGTCGTCGTACTGCTCCGGCGCCTTGGGCAGGGAGCGCGCACGGCCCGCGGCGTACCGCCCGGCCGTCCAGGAGACGGCCGCGGCGTCGAGGACGTCGTCGACGGCGGCCCTCGTCCCGGCCTCACCGAGGTCCGCGGGGGGCTCGAGCCCCTCCTCCCGGAGGAGGCCACGGCGCTCCTCGATCCCGGCCCAGGTGGACTTCGGGTGCGGCAGCGGCCGACCCGCGAGGCACCGGAACGAGACCTCCGGATGGACCTCGACGACCGTGCGGTCCGCCGTACGCAACCAGGCGTCGACCTCGAGGATCTTGGGCCCGATCCCGTAGGCCTGCCGGCTGATGCCCTTCCCGGTCACCTGTCTGGCCAGGGCGTTGGCCTCCGCGTAGGTGGGGGCCTCCAGGGCGGCCCGGATCGGGGTGAAGAAGACCGATCGCCAGCGCTCCCCGACGATACGGCGGGCCAACACGTCCGCCTTGCGTCGGCCCGCGGTCGGCAGTCCGATCGGGATGTCGATGCCGACCACCGCGACCTGACCCTCGGCCTCCGCGGCCGCCACGAGCGCGTCGATCGTCGCGCCCTGGTACCCGCGCAGGTCGCTGGTGATCCCGACCCACCCGCCGCGGCGCGCATCGACACCGAGCACCCGGGTCACGCGCCCGCTCCCACGGTCGGGGCTTCGTCGGAGGGATCGCGAGGGGACATCACGGAGCCATCGTCGCAGCCACCCCGGGTCCGGGGGCGGTCCGGCGTGAGCACGACCACCCCGTTCGGTGGCATGCTTCGGGAGCAGTGGGGTATCGACCCCGGCGCCCGGCCACCCGCGACCAAGGAGGAGACCCGTTGTCCCCGGAGCAGGACACCAGTCCGACCGCCAGCGACTACGTGCTCGGCCTCCTGACCGATCCCGGGGTGCCGGCGCGGATCGCGGGCTGGCTGGCCGACGAGGACCGGCTGGCCGAGCGCCTCTGCGAGATCACCGGGGACCGTTGGCGGGTGGAGGTCGTCGAGACCATGCTCCCGTTGCGCTCCGACCGCTACCTGCCGATCAACGAGCTGGGCGGCCGGGCGCTGTCCGAGCACGGGTGGGACGTGGTGGTGCTGGTCACCGACCTGCCCCGCCGGGCCGAGTGGGTGCCGATCCTCGCCGACTACAGCACCGACGACTACATCGGCATGCTGTCGGTACCCGCGCTGGGGGCGATGTTCACCCGTCGCCGGGCCCTCGACGGGCTCTGCCACCTGGTGGTGGAGCACCTCAACCCGCGCCAGAGCACGACGGAGCGCTCCGGCGAGTCGGGGGAGGAGCAGCGCTCCGAGGAGTCGGATGCCGGTGGTGGTCTCAGGTCCCAGGACCCGCACCGCGCCCCTCGCCCACTCGCGCACATCACGTCCTCCCACGAGGGGATCGACGAGCACATCGCGTTGCTGGGCCTGCGCGGCCGGGCGCGCCTCTTGGCCGGGATGGTGCGCGCCAACCGGCCGTGGCGGCTGCTGCCCAGCCTCTCCCCGGCGATGGCCGGTGCCGCCGCGGGAGCGGCGTTCGGCATCTTCTACTCCAACATCTGGACCCTCTCCGATGCCTTCACCTTCGCCAGGCTGCTGCTCGTCGCCGTCCTGGCGATCACGGCGATGATCGTGTGGTTGATCGCCGACAACGGACTCTGGGAGCGGCGCGGAGACGTCGACACCCGGGAGCAGATGGTCATCGCGAACACCGCGACCACGGCCACGGTGGCGATCGCCGTGTTCTACATGTATCTCCTGCTCTTCATCGTGGCCCTGGTGGCGGCGTTCGTCGTCATCCCGTGGGCGGAGATGGAGCGCACCCTGCAGCACCCCCCGGCTGCGCTCGACTACGCGGCCCTGGCCTGGCTGGCGACGTCGATGGGCACCATCGCGGGTG
>CAZRKV010000187.1:0-5990 GCA_964600305.1 uncultured Nocardioides sp.
AGCACCTGGATCACGCGACGGATCTCGGCGTCGCGGCCGATGACCGGGTCGAGGCGACCCTCCTCAGCGGATGCGGTGAGGTCGACGGAGTACTTGTCCAGCGACTCGTAGGTGGACTCCGCGTCCTGGCTGGTCACCCGGCGATCACCGCGCACCGCGGTCAGGGCGTCACGCAGCCCGGCCTCGCTGAGGCCGGCCTCGGTGAGGATCCGCTGGGCGGAGGACTCCACGCCGGCCAGCGCGATCAGCAGGTGCTCGGTCGCGGTGTAGTCGTCCTTCATCGACTCCGCGAGCTGGATCGCCGAGGCCAGCACCCGGGTCAGCGCCCCGGACGCGGACGGCTGCCGGACGGTGGAGCCGGAGGCGCTGGGCAGCGACTCGACGGCCTGCTCGGCGCGGGCGGCCAGGGCCGTCGCGTCGGCGCCGGACTTGGCCACCAGGTTGGGCGCGACGCCCTCGGCGTCGCGCAGCAGTGCCACCAGCAGGTGGACCGGCTCGGTCGCCGAGTGCCCGGCGCTGGTCGCCGCGACCTGGGCGGCCTCGATGGCTTCCCGCGCGCGGGTGGTGAACTTGTCAGATCCGAACGTGCTCAACTCCAGGCCTCCCTGTTCTGCTCACGACCACGGTGGTCATCACACCTGTCGCAACACCAGCCTACTTGAGTCCATTCCCCTCAACTCTTGTGAACTGCACGCGACACCCGACACCCCGCCGACTCGGCCCCACGGCACCGCCGACTCGGCCCCACGGCACCGCCGACTCGGCCCCACGGCTCACTCACCGGGGGTGTCGGGCGCCTCGCCGGCGGGCGGCGTCAGGTGCGCCGGGAACGGCGCCCGGTCCGCCTCCTCGTCGACCAGGCAGGTGCGGCAGAAGTCCTCCCCGAACGGCGTGAGGTGGATCGAGCGGCGGACCACCTTCGCGAACCGCACCGAGTGCGTCGCCGCGAGCACGTCGGGCTGCGCCTCGACCACCTGGTACGCCAGCGGGTCGCGCAGCGGCTCGGAGGAGAACCACACCGTCCCGAGCCGGAACAGGTTGTTCAGGTACGCCGGCACCCGGTCGAGGTAGCGCACCCCGGCCCGTGGCCCGATCATCGTCAACCCCGGCGCGACCAGGTGGGAGCTGAGCATCCCCACCGGGCCACCGGTGCGCACGTCGACGCTGGGCTGGGGCCCGTGGCGCACCAGCAGCACCAGGATGCGGGCCTCGTCCGGGGCCAGCTCGTCGAGGATCCGCTCGTACGCCGGGTGCGCGACGTCGGTGTTCCACACGTCCCGCGACCGGTCGAGCAGCGCCTCGCCCCGCTCGCGCAGGCTCCGGGTGGGGGCGACCTGCTGGTAGGTGGGCGCCGGTCCCGCCCGACCCTGCCGCTCCAGGGCCCGGGCGCCGTCGGCGAGGGCCGTGGCGAGGGGCACCCCGTCGGCGAGCGACCGGGCCACGTCGCCGAGGACGCCGGCGGTCTGCCCCAGCTCGCGCGCCACCTGGCCCGCCCGCTCGGGGTCGACGGCCGCCTCGGCCAGCAGCCGGGTCATCCGCAGCCCCGCCCCGAAGCCCCACTCGGCGGTGTGCACGCCCGCGCTCGCCACCAGGCGCGCGATGCCGGGCAGCTGCTCGCGGATCTCCTCCACCGTCGGCGGGCGGGCGGCGTACGCCGGGTCCTCATGCCGCTCCGCGCTCATCCGCCCCCCACTCCGAACAGCGCCAGGTGGAGGAACCCACCGGCGGCGCCCATGATCGCGCCGTGGGCGTAGAGCATCCACTCGTCCTCTCGGATCGCGGCCCGCATCATCTCCACGAAGTCGCGCGGCGGGAGCTCCCGGGTGCGCGTGGTGACCAGCGCCCGGATCCGGTCCCCCTGCTCGCGGCTGAACTCCCGGTCCTTGAAGGGGGTCAGCGTCAGGCCGACGCTGGCCGCGGAGAAGGAGTCCCGGATGCCGTCGAAGCGGCGGGGACCCACGGCCACCCGCACCGCAGCCCGCGCCGGCCCGGCGGCCCGCTCGATCGCCGGGCGCAGCGCCTCCTCGAGCACCCGGCGGGTGCGGTCGCCGCGGGGACCGTCGAGGAGGAAGTCGCCGATCCGCTCCAGGGTGATCACGTCGTCGGCGATCACGTCCGCGTAGACCGCGGCCGCCTCCTCCTGCCGGCGCGGGAAGAGCCCGTGCAGCGTGAACGGGCCGATCCGGCGCGGCTCCTCGGGCTCGAAGATCAGCCACATGCCCAGCGAGTTGGTGATCCAGCCGACCAGGACGCCCAGCACCGGCAGCAGCCACCACTGGCCGAAGGCGTGGTCGAGCACCGCGACCGGGAAGCCGAGCAGGAGCCCGAAGATCCCGCCGAACCACACCATCAGGTTCAGCTCCTTCTGGCCGACGTCGCGGAAGACCCGTACGACGAGCGCCGGGTTGGCCTGGAAGTGGTCGATCACCATGATCTTGGGATCGAGCAGCTGGTCGATGTGGACGCCGATCTGAGTGGTGACCCGGTCGACCATGCTCGGCAGCTGTCGCTGGACCCGATCCACGATCGCCAGCCGCGCCGAGCGCGGGATGTCCTGCCACAGCTGGGGGTGCTCGCGCTGCATCACCTCCTCGACCAGGGCGGGGATCTCGGGGCGGAAGGTCTCGACGATGTGCGCGGCGATCCGGTCCGGCTCCAGCTGCTGGTAGAACTCCGCGGGTGTGCCCAGCTTGGCGATCGCCTTGTCGACGGCGATCGACCCCATCTTGGCGGCCCGCGCCGGGATGATGCCCTGCCACCCGATGCCGCCCTGGAGGATGCCCGGCACCTCCTGCACCTTGCGCGGCAGGACCGAGGCCAGCTCCCGGAGCCCGGGCACGCGGACTCCGTGGAAGCGGACCGGGGAGAAGAGCATGATCAGGCCGGTCCAGTTGATCAGCCAGCCGATCACACCGGTGAAGACGGGGATCGTCAGGAAGTGGACCCAGGGGACGCCCTCGGCCCACGCCGCGAGCCAGGCCAGCAGCGAGTCCAGCAACGCCCCCACCGCCATTCCAGTGCGTCCTCCCCGGCATGCCCACCGGGACAACGGTCGACCCCGCCGGCGGGTTACCCGCGTACGCCGTCGGTGACGGCTCGGCGCACCACCAGTGACGGCTCGGCGCACCACCAGTGACGGGTCGGCGGGCGGGAGTGACGGGTCGGCGGGGCCTAGCGACGGGTCGGGGGGCGGAAGGGACTGATCGCGCCGGCGGGGCGGACGGCGGGGAGGTTGGAACGGTGCTCGCGGAGCGACTCGGCGGCCGAGGCGAGCGCCTGCTGCAGCTCGGCGTTGCGGGCCCGCAGCTCACGGTTGCGCGACTGCAGCGCGAGGACCTGGTTCTCCAGGTCGAGGATGCGGCGCACCCCCTCGATGCCGATCCCGGCCGCGGTGAGCTCGGCGATCTCGCGGAGCCGCTCGATGTCGCGGTGGGAGTAGCGCCGGCCACCGCCCCCGGTCCGCCCGGGCGCGATGAGGCCCCAGCGCTCGTAGGCGCGCAGGGTCTGCGGGTGCAGCCCGGTCAGCTCGGCGGCGACGCTGATGACGTAGACGGCCGCGTCCGGGCCGGGCAGGTGCTGCCCGGCACCGGTACGCCGACGCCCGGACGTCACTGCGCGCTCCCGAACAGCTCCTCACGCACCGAGGCGCCGTTGGTCGCCCGACGGTAGGCCTCCACCGCCTCGCGCGCCTCCGCGTCGAGCTGGGTGGGCACCTGCACCTCGATCGTGGCGAGCAGGTCCCCGGTGGTGCCGTCCTTGCGGCGGGCGCCCTTGCCGCGAATCCGGAAGGTACGCCCGTTGGGGGTGCCGGGCGGCACCTTGAGCGTCACCCAGCTGCCGGTCACGGTCGGGACGCGCACCTGGGCGCCGAGGGCCGCCTCGTCGAAGGTGACGGGTACGTCGATGGTCAGGTTGTCGCCCGAGCGGCCGAAGAGCCGGTGCGGACGCACGCTGACGTTGACGTAGAGGTCGCCGGCCGGGCCGCCGTTCTCGCCGGGCCCGCCCTTGCCGCGCAACCGGATCCGCTGCCCGTCCTTGACACCGGCCGGGATGCGGGCCTGCACGGTGCGGGAGGAGGTGCCGCGGCCGCTGCCCAGGCACGTGGGGCACGGCTCGTCGTACACCAGCTGGCGTCCGCGGCAGGCCGGGCAGGTCTCGTTCATCGAGAACGCGCCACCCACGGAGGCGGTGACGAACCCCGCCCCCTCGCAGGTGGTGCAGACGTGCGGGCGGGTGCCGGGCTTGCCGCCGGTGCCCGAGCAGGTCGGGCAGGGCCCGTCGCTGGACAGCCGGATCGACACCGTCGTGCCCTCGAGCGCCTCGTTGAAGCCGATGGTCGCGGTGGTCTCGGCGTCCGGGCCCTTCTGGGGGCGCGGGCGCTGCCGGCCGCCGCCCCCGCCGCCGCCGAAGAGGTCCCCGAACAGGTCGCCGAAGCCGCCCTGGGCACCTCCGCGGTCGCGGAGGAAGTCACCCAGGTCGAAGTCGTACGACCCGCCGCCCCCGGCACCACCGGGGCGGCCGCCGCCGAAGCCGAACCCGGCCGGCATGGACCGGATCTCGTCGTACTGCTTGCGCTTCTCCGGGTCACCGATGACGTCGTAGGCCTCGGCGACGGCCTTGAACTTCTCGTGCTTGGCGGAGTCGTCGGGGTTGGAGTCGGGGTGGTTGGCGCGCGCGAGCTTGCGGTAGGCCTTCTTGATCTCCTCCGCACTCGCGTCCTTGGCGACGCCGAGCTCGGCGTAGAAGTCCTTGGTGGCCCAGTCGGCGTTCGTCATGCGCCCCTCCCTTCCTTCCTTCTCGTGGTGCTGTTACTCCGTGCCGCCGCCGACCGGGTCGACCACCAGCACCTGGGCCGGGCGTACGACGCGGTCCCCGATCCGGTAACCGGACTTGGTGATCACCTTGCAAGTGGTGACCTCGACCTCCGGGTCCTCGCCCATGTGGGTGAGGGCGTCGTGGAGGTTCGGGTCGAAGACGTCGCCCGGCTCGCCGAAGCGCTCCAGGCCCAGTCCGGCGACCACCCGCTCGAGCTGCTCGGCGACGGCCCGGAAGCCGTCCTCGAGCGGCCCGTGCTCACGGGCCCGGTCGATCGTGTCCAGGACCTCGATGATCGGCGTGAGCGCCTTGTACGTGGCGTTCTGCTCGATCAGGCCCCGGTCGCGGTCCACCCGCCGCTTGTAGTTGACGTACTCCGCCTGCAACCGCTGCAGGTCCCTCGTGCGGTCGTCGAGCTCCTTGCGGAGCTGGGCGACCTCGTCGAGGGGCTCCTCAGCAGCCTCGGGGGCCGCCTCGGCGGCGGTGGCACCGTCCGCGTCGGCGACCGCGACCCCCTCGGGGCCAGCGGCCTCCTCCGACGCCGGCGCCTCCTCGTCCGCGGACTCGGCAGCCGCCTGGTCGGCGAAGTCGTGCTGGGCCTCGGGGGTGGCGGCCGGTGCCGGGCGCTGCTCCGCACCCGGCACCGGCTCCTCCGAGACCTGGTGGTCGTGTCCGGAGTCGGTCACTTCTCACCCTCGTTCTCGTCGGTCTCGTCGACGATCTCGGCGTCGACGACGTCGTCGTCGCCGCCGGCACCGGCGTCGCCGGTGGCCTCACCGGTCGCCGCCTGCTCGGACTCGGTCGCGGCGTACATGGCCGCGCCCATCTTCTGGCTGGACTCACCGAGCTTGGTGGCGCCGGCCTGGATCTCCTCGGAGCTGGCCTCCTCGTTCTCCAGGGTGGCCTTGAGCGAGTCCAGGTCCGCCTGGACCTCGCCCTTGACGTCCTCGGGGATCTTGTCGCCGTTGTCCTCGATGAACTTCTCGGTCGTGTAGACCAGCGAGTCGGCCTGGTTGCGGGCCTCGACGGCCTCGCGACGCTTGGCGTCCTCCTCGGCGTACTGCTCGGCCTCGGCGACCATCCGGTCGATCTCCTCCTTCGGCAGCGCGGAGCCGCCGGAGATCGTCATCGACTGCTCGCGGCCGGACGCCTGGTCCTTGGCCGAGACGTGCACG
>CAZRKV010000188.1:0-5549 GCA_964600305.1 uncultured Nocardioides sp.
TCGGCCACATCTCCCCCGGCGGGGGAGCGAGCCTGGAGTACCTCGAGGGCTAGGACCTCCCCGGCCTGCAGGTGCTGCAGGCCTGAGCCCGCTGCCCCTGCGTCCCGGCACGACCCCACGAAGAGAGCAGAGTCGATGGCACAGATCGAGCGCACCCCGCTGATGGCGGGGAACTGGAAGATGAACCTCAACCACCAGGAAGCGGTCGTCCTGGTCCAGAAGCTGGCGTGGACGCTGGCCGACAAGAAGCACGACTACGACCGGGTCGAGGTGGCCGTGCTCCCGCCGTACACCGACCTGCGCTCGGTGCAGACGCTCGTGGACGGGGACAAGCTGCGGATCGGGTACGGCGCCCAGGACGTCTCCACCGAGGACGACGGGGCGTTCACCGGCGAGGTCTCGGCGAGCATGCTGGCCAAGCTGGGGTGCAGCTACGTGGTGGTGGGGCACTCCGAGCGCCGCGAGCGGCACGCCGAGTCCGACGAGGTCGTCAACACCAAGGCCCGCAAGGTCCTCGCGGCCGGGATGACCCCCATCGTGTGCGTCGGGGAGGGCCTGGAGGTGCGCCGGGAGGGCCGACAGGTCGAGCACACCCTCGCGCAGGTGGACGGGTCCCTGGCGGGCCTGGACGCCGACCAGGTCACGGGGCTGGTGGTGGCCTACGAACCGGTCTGGGCGATCGGGACCGGCGAGGTGGCCACGCCCGAGGACGCGCAGGAGGTCTGCGCGGCGATCCGCGGCCGCGTCCGCGAGGTGCACGGTGACGCCGCGGCCGAGGGGGTCCGGCTGCTCTACGGCGGGTCGGTCAAGGCCGCGAACATCGCCGGGACCATGGCCCAGGCCGATGTGGACGGGGCCCTCGTCGGGGGCGCCAGCCTGAAGTTCGACGAGTTCGGCGGGATCTGCCGCTACTACGACATGCCTGTGCTCTGAGGCTGGTCGTGTGGCGTAGGGTTGGTGACCGTGACTCTCCTCTTCACCATCCTCCTCGTGATCACCAGCTTCCTGATGATCATCCTCGTGCTGCTGCACAAGGGCCGGGGCGGCGGCCTGTCCGACATGTTCGGCGGCGGCGTGTCCAGCTCCCTGGGTGGCTCGTCGGTCGCCGAGCGGAACCTCGACCGGTTCACGATCGGCACCGGGGTGCTCTGGTTCGCGACGATCATCGCCCTCGGCCTGATCATGGCCTACCAGGGTTCCTGAGAACGGGGGTGTGACATGGCTGGTGGAGGCAACGTCATCCGGGGCAGCAGGGTCGGCGGCGGTCCGGCCGGCGAGATCGAGCGCGGCGACGCCGCCCCGCGCCAGACCGTGACCTACCACTGCGCCCGGGGGCACACCTCGGTGGCGGCCTTCGCGCTGGAGGCGACCCCGCCGGGGCAGCGGGACTGCCCCAAGTGCGGCTGGCCGGCCAGCCAGGACGCGGAGAACCCCCCGCCGGAGCCGCGGATCGAGCCCTACAAGACCCACCTGGCCTACGTGAAGGAGCGCCGTTCCGACGAGGAGGCCGAGGTGATCCTCGACGAGGCCCTCGCGCTCCTGCGCGCCCGTCGCAAGGCCGGCGAGCTCCCCTCCCGCTGACCAGTCACTTCCTCCCGCTCCTGGAGCGGTGAGAAGTCGATTCTTCCCCCGCGTGGCGCGGTGAGGAGTCAACTTCTCCCTCCCAGGGGGCGGTGAGGAGTCACGTCCGCCCGCTCCGGGTGACCACCTGTGGACAACGCCTGCAGTCCCCCGCCCGCCTCGCCACACTCACGCCCATGGCTGTTCCCACCTGGTGTGCCCCCGACGTCGTCCTGCTCGACGAGCGATCCCCGCTGCCGCTCGACCGCCCGTTCACCCTCCGCCAGGCCCGCGCGCTCGGCGTACCCCGCAAGCTGCTGGAACGGCTGTGCCACCGCGGCCTGGTGGTGCGCGTGCTGCAGGGCGTCTACGCCGTGGCCCAGCTGCCGCACGGGCTGTCGGTCCGTACGGCGGCCCTCGGGCTCGTCGTGCACCCGGGCGCCGTCGTGACCGACCGGACGGCGGCATGGCTGCACGGGGTCGACATCCTCCCCCGGAGCGCCGTGACCACCGCGCCGCCGGTGTCCTGCTACCAGCGCACCGGCACGCGGATCCGGCGCCCGGGTGTCGACTCCGGCACCCGGATGCTGATCGACGACGACATCTGCGAGGTCGGCGGCATCGCCACCACCTCGCCACTGCGCACTGCCCTGGACCTCGGCCGTTTGTTGTGGCGGCACGACGCCCTGGCCGCCCTGGACGGCTTCCTGCGCCTGGGCGTGGACCACGCCGAGCTGCTCGGCGAGGTCGAGCGGTTCAAGGGGTTCCGGGGCGTCGTCCAGCTCCGGTCGCTGGCACCGCTGGCCGACGGGCGGGCGGAGTCCCCGGGCGAGTCGGCGCTGCGCCTGTTCTGGTACGACGCCGGCCTCCCCACGCCAGAGCTGCAGTGGTGGGTGTGCAACGAGCACGGTGTCCCCGTCCACCGGCTGGACATCGCCCTCCCCGACCTCGTGTTCGCGGCCGAGTACGACGGGGTCGAGTTCCACACGGAGGAGGCCGACCGGGAGCACGACGAGTCCCGGCGTACCTGGCTGGCCGGAGCGCCGCGGCACTGGCATCTCGAGGTCTTCGAGAAGGACGAGGTCTACGCCCCCGCGGCGGACCCGGTCGAGCGGCTGCGAGCCGGGGTCGCGACCGCCCGGCGGGCTCTCGCCCGGCGCGGCACGCTGGTCGACCTCCGCGCCTGAGGTCGGTACGACGGGGCGGAGTTGACTTCTCGGCGCCCGCGGGCCGGGAGAAATCGACGTGTCGGTGCGGGTGGGAGGGGAGGAGCCGACCGATCAGCGGGGCGGCAGGTCCGAGGCCGCGTCGGTGTCGAGGAACCAGGTGACCTGGTCGTGGGCGGTGATCCCGGCGGCGGGGATCTCGTGCGGGTCGGTGCGTGCACCGGTCGGTCGGGCGGCGCCGTCCCGGTCGAGGGCCAGGCCTGCCAGCGCCCGGGCGACCGCCGCGGACTTCTCCGCCGAGGTCACGACGAACCACACCTCGCGGGCGCGGGCGAGGGCCGGCCACGTCAGCGAGACGCGTGCCGGGGGCGGCTTGGGCGCATCGGGGACGGCCACGGCGAGCCGATCGGTCACCTCCAGCTGCGGATACCCCGGGAAGAGCGAGGCGACGTGCCCGTCGGGGCCCATCCCGAGCAGCACGAGGTCGAAGGCCTCGGGCCCCTGCTCGCGCAGCGCGGCGTCGTAGGCGGCCGCCGCCGCGTCCAGCCCCTGCCCGGTGTCGGCGGGCGCCGGGTGCACCCGGGCCGGGTCCACCGGCACGTGGTCGAGGAGAGCCCTGCGGGCCTGGCCCTCGTTGCGCTCGGGGGAGTCAGCGGCCACGAACCGCTCGTCGCCCCACCACAGGTCGACCGCCCCCCAGTCCGGGCCCGAGCCCGCGGACCGGCGCGCCACCTCGGCGTGGACCGCGTCGGCGATGCTGCCGCCGGTGAGCACGATCGACGGCACCCCTCCATCGGCCTGGCGCCGCGCCGCCAGCGCCAGGAGGCGGTCGGCCACGTCCCCGGCGACCTCGCCGGGGGAGTCGAGCACCTCGACGCGGATGGTCACCCGAGCGCCTCCCGCACCGCCGCGAGGACGGCGTCGACGGCTGCCGGAGTGGCCAGGTGCAGCCGCAGCACCGGCCGGTGGTGCTCGTCGGCGAGGACCGTGGCGTCCCCGACGGCCTGCGCGGTGATGAACTCGCCGAAGGTGAAGTCCCGCCCGGGCACGGGCAGGTCCTCCTCGATCGCCCCGGTGACCTGGAGGAACGCCCCGGTCGGCGGGCCACCCTTGTGGTACTGCCCGGTGGAGTGCAGGAACCGGGGGCCCCACCCGAAGGTCACCGGGCGGCGGAGGTGGTGGACGAGCGGTTGCCGGACCTCGGCGAGCCGGGCGTCCCGGTGGCGGTCGAGGTAGGCGTGCACCGCGAGGTACCCGCGGTCGGGCACCACCTGCTCCAGCAGGCTGGCCACCGCCCCGGCCACCGAGTCGACCCGCTCGGGGAACCAGGCGCCGGAGGCGTGCACCGCGACCTCACCCTCGGTGAAGGCCGGTCGCTGGGCCGGGGCCGTGCCCTCGAGCATCTCCCGGGCCGCGGCCTTGGCGCTCTCGACGTCGGGCTGGTCGAACGGGTTGATCGCCATCACCCGTCCGGCCACGGCCGTGGCGTGCTCCCAGAGCAGGAGCTGGGCGCCGAGGGCCGCGTCGACCGCGGCGCTCCACCCCGGTCCGCCGGCGACACCCGGACGGAGCCCGTGCGTGACCAGCACGCTGTCGGGCGCCGGATCGGTGACGTCCGGGGCCTCCGCATCCTCGACCACCACCGGGAGCAGGCCGACACCCCCCTTCCCGGTGGACTCGGCCAGCAGCTGCTCGGCCCAGTCACCCAGCCCGGCGTGGGACGAGCCGCGGTCGGCCAGCACCACCTTGTCGGAGCCGGCGAGGGCGGCAGCGGCCAGCAGCCCACCGAGCCGCAGCGCGGGGTTGTCCACGGAGTCGGCCTCGAGCACCTCGCGGGCCCCGGCCGCCTCGTCGAGCAGCGTGGCGATGTCGGCGCCGGCGAGGCCGGAGGGCACCAGCCCGAAGGCCGTCAGCGCCGAGTAGCGCCCGCCGACGTCGGGGTCGGCCTCGAAGACGCGGTAACCCTTCCCGGTGGCCTGCTCGGCGAGCGGGGAGCCGGGGTCGGTGACGACCACGATCCGGCCCGCGGCCTCCAGCCCTGCATCGGCGAAGGCCTGCTCGAAGGCCCGCAGCTGGCTGTCGGTCTCGACGGTGCCGCCGGACTTGGAGGAGACCACCACGACGGTCTCCTCGGGGCGCTCGGCCGTGGCGGTGCGCACGAAGTCGGGGTGGGAGGAGTCGACCACGACGAGCGGGACGCCGTGGCTCGCGCAGATCACCTCCGGAGCCAGCGACGAGCCGCCCATGCCGCACAACACGACCCGGTCCAACCCCCGCCCGGCCAGCTCCTCGCGCAGGGCCGTGACCTGCTCGACCAGGGGGCGGGAGGTCTCGGGGAGCCCGACCCAGGCCAGCCGCCGTGACGCCTCGTCCTCGGCGTCCGGACCCCAGAGCGTCGGGTCCTGCCGCCCGATCCGGGAGGCGACGCCGTCGGCCACGAGCTCGCGCACGGTGGCGTCGTACGCCGTGGGGTCGGCCGCCGTGACCTCCACCGACGTGCTCATGCCGGGCCGCCCCCGATCGCCTCGAGCTGGCCGCGGACGGTCTGCTGCAGGTCGGTCCAGGAGGCCACGAACTTCTCCACGCCCTCCCGCTCCAGCACCTCGACCACGTCGTCGAGGTCGATGCCGACGGCGGTGAGCCGCTCCATCACCCGGGCGGCGTCCTCGTAGTGGGGACGGACCCGGTCGCCGGGCACCTCGCCGTGGTCGGCGAAGGCCTGCATCGTCTTCTCCGGCATGGTGTTGACCGTGTCGGGGGTGACCAGCTCGGTGACGTACATCGTGTCCGGGTAGGCGGGGTCCTTGACCCCGGTCGACGCCC
>CAZRKV010000188.1:5559-5977 GCA_964600305.1 uncultured Nocardioides sp.
GCGGCCGCTGGGGCCGGGCGCCGGCCCCGGCCAGCGCCTGCCACCGCTCCCCGGCGAGGAACTCGCCGAACTCGCGGTGGGCCAGGCGGGCGTTGGCGATCGCCGCCCGCCCCTTCAGGGCCCGCGCCTCCTCCGTGCCGAGCGCCTCGAGGCGACGGTCCACCTCGGAGTCGACGCGGGAGACGAAGAAGGAGGCCACCGAGTGGATCCGGGAGAGGTCGTGGCCGTTGGCCCGCGCCTTCTCCAGGCCGTCGAGATGGGCCTGCAGCACCGAGCGGTAGCGCTCGAGCCCGAAGATGAGGGTCACGTTGACGCTGATCCCCTCGGCGAGCGCCTCGGTGATCGCAGGGGCCCCCTCCGTGGTGGCCGGGATCTTGATGAACAGGTTCTCCCGGTCCACCTCGGTCCACAGCCGGCG
>CAZRKV010000189.1:0-5892 GCA_964600305.1 uncultured Nocardioides sp.
CACCGGCTTCCGGGAGAACACTGGAATCACCTCGGTGATGATCCCGAAGAACGGCAACGCGATGATGTAGACCTCCGGGTGCCCGAAGAACCAGAACAGGTGCTGCCAGAGGATCGGACCACCGTGGGAGGCGTCGTAGATGTGGGCCCCGAGGATCCGGTCGGCCTCCAGCATCAACAGGGCGCCCGCCAGGATCTGGAACGCCATCAGCACCATGATGCTGGTGATCAGCGTGTTCCACGTGAAGATCGGCATCCGGAACATGGTCATGCCGGGCTGCCGCATGGTGATGATCGTGGTGATGAAGTTGACCGCACCCAGGACGGTGCCGACACCGGCCATCCACAGGCCCATGATCCACAGGTCACCGCCGACGCCCGGGGAGCGCACGGCGTCCGAGAGCGGCGTGTAGGCGAACCACCCGAAGCTGGCCGCGCCCTGTGGGGTGAGGAACCCGCCGGCCGCGATCAGGCCGCCCCAGGAGAACAGCCAGTAGGAGAGCATGTTCATCCGCGGGAACGCCACGTCCGGCGCCCCGATCTGCAGCGGCATGATCACGTTGGCGAACCCGAAGAACAGCGGGGTCGCGAACAGCAGCAGCATGATCGTGCCGTGCATCGTGAACAGCTGGTTGTACAGCTCGTCGTTGACCACCTGCTGGCCCGGGAAGGCCAGCTCGGAGCGGATGACCAGCGCCATCACACCACCGAGCAGGAACCACGCGAACGAGGTGCCCAGGTAGAGCTTCCCGATCAGCTTGTGGTCGGTCGTGGTCAGCACCCGCACGACCTGGGTCCCGATGCGCGGGCGCTCCTCGGGCGGAGGACCCGCGTGCTGGGATGCCGGAGGGGCGGTCGAGGCGGTCACGGCTGGCCTCCATCGGTCTCTTCGTCGTCGTTCTCGTCGAGCCCCTCCGTGGTGTAGGCGTCGGCCCCACCCAGCAGCGGCTCGTCGGCGATGTTGCCCTGCTGCTCCAGGTCGTCGAGGTAGGCGTCGTACTCCTCGGAGGAGACCACCTCGACGTTGAAGATCATGCGGGAGTGGTAGGTGCCACAGAGCTCGGCGCACTTGCCCGCGTAGGTGCCCTGCTTGTTCGGCGTCACCTGGAAGTGGTTGACGCGGCCCGGCACGACGTCCATCTTCATCAGGAAGCCGGGCACCCAGAAGCTGTGGATCACGTCCGGGGAGTAGAGGTTGAAGTGGACCGTCTCGCCCTCGGGCAGCATCAGCGTCGGGATGTCGGAGGCGTTGCCGGCGGTGTAGGCGTACTGGTCGTAGACCGGCTCGTCCTCGTCACGGCTGTGGTCGGGCTGCCCGACCCCGTGGTTGAACGTCCAGCTCCACTGCTGGCCGACGACCTCGATCGTGCGGTCGGGCTCGTCCTCCTCGTGCAGGACCTCGTTCTGGACGGTGACGGTCCAGTAGAAGAGCACGACCACCATCATGATCGGCGCGATCGTGTAGAAGATCTCGAGCGGGAGGTTGTACCGGGTCTGGACCGGCACCTCGTCGGGGTGGCGACGACGGAACCTCGCGGAGGCGTAGAAGATCAGGCCCCAGACCAGGATGCCGACCAGCATCGCGGCCACCCAGGCCCAGCGCCACAGCTCCAGGATGTGCGGCGCCTGCTCGGTGAGCGGCTCGGGCATCGCCCAGCGGAACTCTCGGAAGTCCTGGAAGGAGCAACCGCCCAGGACCAGCATGCTGGCGACCAGCACGGTGCTCAGCGCGAGCCGGCGGGCCGGCTTGGCCACACGCGTGCGGAGCTGAAGACCCACGGACGAGCCTCTCTCTCGGGTGGACACGAACACGCCGCACATTATCGGACACCGGCGCCGCCCGGGTCGACGGGTCGCCGGTAGGTTTCGCTTGTGACCAAGGACGCAGGCGCCCCCGACGCCCCATCCTCGGCCCGGGAGCCACGTTACCTCGACAGCGCCTCCTCCGAGCCGCTCCACCCGGCGGCGCGCGAGGTGCTGATGGCCGCCCACGACAGCGGGTACGCCGACCCGCGGCGCCTGCACCGGCCGGGCCGCTCGGCCCGCCTGCTGCTGGACAACGCCCGGCAGGCGGTGGCCGAGGCACTGGCGGTACGCCCCGACGAGGTCACCTTCACCTCCTCGGGCACCGACGCGGTCCACCGCGGCCTGCTGGGGCTGCTGCGCGGTCGGTCCCGCACCGGCGGGCCGCTGCTGCACGCCCCGGTCGAGCACTCGTCGGTGCTCCACGCGGCGGCCTGGGAGGCGGACCGACCCGGGGTCGAGGCGCGGGCCCTCCCCGTGGATCGCGAGGGGCGGGTACCACCGGAGGCGCTGGAGGAGGCGGTGGCCGGGGTCCGGGCGGAGGGCGCCGAGCCCGCCGCGATCGCCCTGCAGGCGGCCAACCACGAGGTCGGCACCCTCCAGCCGCTCGCGGCGGCGGGCGCGTGCGGGGTACCGGTCTTCACCGATGCCTGTGCCGCGATGGGCCGCCTCCCGCTGCCGGAGGGGTGGGCGGTGGCCGCGGGCTCGGCGCACAAGTGGGGCGGCCCCTCGGGCGTCGGGGTGCTCGTGGTGCGCAAGGGCGCCCGCTGGCGCAACCCGTTCCCCGGTGACGACCGGGTCGACGAGCGCGCCACCGGCTTCGAGAACGTGCCCGGTGCCCTCGCCGCGGCCGCCGCCCTGCAGGCCGTGGTCGCCGAGCGCGAGGAGACCGCCGCGGCCCAGCACGCGCTCGTGGAGCGGATCCGGACACAGGTGGTGGCGACGGTGCCGGACGTGGAGGTGGTCGGGGCGCCCGTGCAGCGCCTCCCCCACCTGGTGACGTTCTCCTGCCTCTACGTCGACGGCGAGGCGCTGGTGACCGGGCTCGACCGGGCCGGGTTCGGTGTCGCCAGCGGCTCGGCGTGCACGGCCTCGACGCTCACGCCCAGCCACGTGCTGGAGGCGATGGGCGTCCTCACCCACGGCAACGTGCGCGTCTCGCTCACCCGGGAGACAAGCGAGGCCGACGTGGAGGCCTTCCTGGCGGTGCTGCCCGGGGTGGTGGCCGACCTCCGCGCGAGGATCGGGGCATGAGCCTCCCCGCGCCCGAGGTCGAGCTGGACTGCCGCGGGATGCGCTGTCCCCGGCCCGTCATCGAGCTCAACCGCGCGCTGGAGCGGGTCCCGGTGGACGGCGCGATCGCGGTCGTCGCGACCGACGTGGCCGCCCGGGCCGACGTCCCGGCCTGGTGCCGGATGCGGGGCCAGGAGTACCTGGGCGAGGACACCGCCGGGGACGGCGCGCCCCGCTACGTCGTACGCCGCCGGTCCTGAGGAGGCCTCAGCCGGCGGCCAGGTGCTCCAGGGCCACCCGGTAGCCGGCCACGCCCTGCCCGGTCACCACCCGCTCCGCGTGCGGGGTGACCACCGAGGTGTGGCGGAACTCCTCGCGGCTGGACGGGTCGGACAGGTGCACCTCCACGAGGGGGGCGGTGAGCTGGGCGCAGGCGTCGTGGACCGCCCACGAGTAGTGCGTCCAGGCGCCGGCGTTGAGCACCACGGGGTGCTCGTCGTCGGCGGCGGCGTTGAGCCAGTCGAGCAGCACGCCCTCGTGGTTGGTCTGGCGGACCTCCACGGCCAGGCCCAGGTCGCGGCCCCAGGCCACGCACTGCTCGACCAGCTCGTCGTGGGTGGTGCGGCCGTAGATCTCCGGCTGGCGGCGGCCGAGCCGCCCCAGGTTCGGTCCGTTCAGGACCAGCACGGTCCTCATGCCGCTCCCCCGCCGGCCGGCCCGCCGGTCGCCCCACCGATCGCCCGGTACGCCGCCCGCAGGTCCTCCTCCGACGGTCCCGCGAGGATCCGGGGTCGGGCCAGCCCGTCGAGGACCACGAACCGCAGCTGGTCGCCGCGGGACTTCTTGTCCACCCGCATCGCGGCCAGCAGCTCGTCGAACCCGGTCGCGTCGTAGGTCACCGGGAGCCCGACCCGCGCGAGGACGTCGCGGTGGCGGCGGACCAGGGCGTCGTCGACCAGCCCGGCCCGTCGGGCCAGCTCGGCGACGTAGACGCACCCGATCGCGACCGCCTCGCCGTGCCGGATCCCGTACCCCTCGGCCCGCTCGATGGCGTGGGCCAGGGTGTGGCCGTAGTTGAGCGCCTCCCGTCCCGGGTGCCCCTCGTCGCCGCCGCGCTCGCGCAGGTCCGCGGTGACCACGTCGACCTTCACCCGCACCGCCCGCTCCACGAGCTCCCGCAGCACCGGGGAGGCGTGGTCGAGACCGGCCGGGTCGTGCTCCTCGACCAGGCGCAGGATCTCGGGGTCGGCGATGAAGCCGCACTTGAGGACCTCGGCCAGGCCGGCGACGAGCTCGGCCCGCGGGAGCGTGGCCAGGACCGACAGGTCGCAGAGCACCCCGGCGGGCTCGTGGAAGGCGCCGACCAGGTTCTTGCCGGCGCCGGTGTTGATGCCGGTCTTGCCGCCGACGGCCGCATCGACCATCCCCAGCAGCGTGGTCGGCACGTGCACCACGCGTACGCCGCGCAGCCAGGTCGCGGCCACGAAGCCGCCCATGTCGGTGGTCGCCCCGCCGCCGACGGTGACGACCGCGTCGGAGCGGGTGAAGCCGGCCTCTCCCAGCGACTCCCAGCACTCCACGGCCACGGCCGCGGACTTGGCGGCCTCCCCGTCGGGGATCCCGAGGGCGAGCACGTCGTACCGCGGGCGCAGCACCTCGAGGACCGGCTCGGTGGGCCCGGTGAGGTCGGCCGGGTGGATCACCGCGACCCGGCGCACCTCGGGGCCGAGCACCTCCGGGAGCCGCCCGGCGAGGTCGTGGCCGACCAGCACGTCGTACCCGCCGTCGTCCCGGGCCACCCGCAACGCGGTGGGCCCGGTGGGACCGGCGACGTGCTCGGTCATCGGTCGTCCTCCTCCAGGGCGCGGCGGACCTCCGCGGCGACCTCCTCGGCGGTCCGGCCATCGGTGTCGACGACCACGGTGGCCACCGACTCGTACACCGGTGCCCGCTCGTCCAGAAGTGCCTTCATCCGGCTGCGCACGTTGCCCAGCAGCAGCGGCCGGGAGACCCCCAGTCCGACCCGCTTGACCGCGTCGGTCAGCCCCACCCGCAGGAAGACGACCGGGTGCCCGGCGAGCGCCTCGCGGGTGCGGGGATCCGTCACGGCGCCGCCGCCGAGCGCCAGCACCCCGTCGTGGTCGGCCAGGGCCGCGGTGACGGCGTCGTGCTCCAGCGCGCGGAAGTGCGGCTCGCCGTCGTCGACGAAGATGTCGGAGATGCTGCGGCCCTCGGCCGCCTCGACGTCCTGGTCGGTGTCGCGGACCTCGACCCCCCAGGCCTGCGCCAGCAGTCCGGCGACCGTGCTCTTGCCCGCGCCCGGCGGCCCGACGAGCACCGCCCGGGGGCCCGTCCCGGTGTCGTCCCGGGGGCGGGTCACCGGTACCTCAGCGCGTCCAGGTAGCCGCGCACGTTGCGGGCGGTCTCGCCCACCGAGTCGCCCCCGAACTTCTCCAGCACCGCCTCGGCGAGCACCAGCGCGACCATCGCCTCGGCGACCACGCCCGCGGCGGGGACGGCGCACACGTCGGAGCGCTGGTGGATGGCGGTGGCCGCCTCGCCGGTCGCGACGTCGACGGTCTGCAGGGCGCGGGGCACGGTGCTGATCGGCTTCATGGCCGCCCGGACGCGCAGCACCTCACCGGTCGACATGCCGCCCTCGGTGCCTCCGGCGCGGCCGCTCTCCCGCCGGATCACGCCGTCATCACCACGGACGATCTCGTCATGGGCGGCCGAGCCGCGCCGACGGGCCGTCGTGAACCCGTCCCCGACCTCGACGCCCTTGATGGCCTGGATGCCCATCAGCGCGGCAGCGAGCCGTGCGTCGAGCCGGCGGTCCCAGTGGACGTGCGAGCCG